>JAPKYY010000727.1 GCA_026394095.1 Acidobacteriota bacterium
CTGCGTGTCTACATGAAGCAAGTCCGGCAAAAGGTGGAAGCCGATCCGGCCCGGCCGCGTTTTCTGAAGACCGAGACTGGTGTTGGCTACCGATTTGTCCCTGGCGAATCCTAGAGAAGGGTCAGGATTCATGCAAATGTCTCCATTGGTAGCTAATATTGTTATATGCTTTATGATTTCCGCTTGGTGATAGGTATGGCCGTATTTACCCTTTGCGCAGCAGCGCAGAGCGAAGTAGGCGGCGCATCTCTTAATGGAACGGTACTGGACCCGTCAAACGCGACGGTTGCTCAGGCCAAAATTACAGCCCTCAACACAAATACTGGTTTTTCCCGCATGACCGAGTCCTCTGAGACCGGTGTGTATAATTTCGTCCGTCTTCCTGTCGGCAGCTACAGCATCACTGTAGAGAAGGCGGGCTTCAAGCAGTTTAAGAAGTCCGGCATTGACCTCACTGTAGGTGCGGTGCTGAGTCTGGATGTGCGGCTGGAGATCGGTGCCGTCACCGAGACTGCCAGCGTTAGTGCTGACCTTCCGGTAGTGGAAACTTCGCGAGTCTCTACCGCGACCACCGTCAATGAGAAGGCGGTTCGAGATCTTCCGATCAACGGGCGTAATTTTCTTGATTTCACGGTGCTGACACCGGGTGTGGTTCGCGATCAGACACGTGGTGGCGATCTTAGCTTTGGCGGCCAGCGTGGCACAGCTAACAGCGTGCTTGTCGATGGTGGCGATGCCAACAATCTCTTCTTTGGCCAGAGCTCTGGTCGCGCTGGTGGTGGCCGTAATCCTTATACCTTCTCGCAGGACGCAGTGCAGGAATTCCAGGTGAATACCTCGGGCTTTGCTCCTGAGATTGGCCGTGCCGGTGGTGGTGTGATCAACATGGTTACCAAGAGCGGTACGAATGATTATCACGGCACTGCTTTCTGGTTCTTCCGTGATCGTGCCATGAATGAGAATACGCCGATCAACAAGAGCCGTGGTGTGGCGCGTCCGCCTTATCACTTCAATCAATTTGGTGGCAATCTTGGCGGGCCGATCAAGAAGGACAAGCTCTTCTTCTTCTTCAACTACGACGGCCAGCGAAATACGAACCCGAACCCGGTTTTCTTCCCGGTGAATCCTCTGACGGATGCAGATTCGCAGCGAGCTGTTGCTGAGTTGCGTCCCTTGCAGAATGCTTACGTCACCGGGCAGCGCAACAACATCTATACAGGCCGTGTGGACTATAACCTGAGCTCCACCCAGCAGTTGAATGTGCGCTACAACCTACATCGCTTCCAGGGAACCAACCTTGAGAATGGTGGTGCACAATCCACTGCCGAGCACACAGGCAACTCGAATATTTCGTCCGATAATCTTTCGGTTGGATACAACAAGGTATTCGGTTCCACTACGATCTGGGATTCGCGCTTTGTGTTTTTGCGTGACAACATGCTGACGATTGGCCGTAACAACTTCTCGCCGCGCTACACGAACTCAAAGAAGTACAACATCATCAACTCGCTGGCTGCGGTTCGCGGCTCGCATACTTTGAAGATTGGCGGCGATTTGAATCTTGAACGGGTTGCGAATTTCTTTCCTGGGAATTTTGGCGGCAGCTTCACGTTTGATTCGCTGGCCGACTTTGCCAACCGCCGGCCTTCTGCCTTTACGCAGGGTTTTGCCGGGCCGGGCACCAATGGTGCTCTGACCCAGCCGAATGCGAGTGAACTTGGTCTTTTTGCACAGGACACATGGCGTGCCACCGAGAAACTGACGCTGACCTACGGCATCCGCTATGACCTCTACAAGCTGGCTGAGAATAACTTTGTGAATCCTTCGCCGAGCCTGGCTGCGCTTGGCTTGCGCACCGATAAGGTGCCGTTCAACAAGGACAATATCCTTGGACGTGCCGGTCTTGCTTACCGCCTCGACAAGGAAGGCAAGTCTGTGATTCGTGCTGGTTTCGGTATGTTCAGTCAGCGGACTCCCGCCATCCTTTACGGCACGGCGCATTCACAAAACGGCATTCAGGTGCAGACCTACACCCTGCGTGCCAATGTTGCGTCACAGCTGCCTCTGATCCCGGTGTATCCGGCAATCCTAAGTGCGCCGCCTGCTCTGGCTCGTACTCCGGACATTTTTGTGATGGACCCCACCTTCCGTACGGCTCAAACCTA
Source organism: Acidobacteriota bacterium (assembly GCA_026394095.1). Taxonomy (GTDB): domain Bacteria; phylum Acidobacteriota; class Terriglobia; order Bryobacterales; family Bryobacteraceae; genus Bryobacter. The sequence goes on from JAPKYY010000727.1 coordinate 2,166, forward strand.
CCAGTGGAATTTCAACTACGAACGTCAGCTTTCGCGTGACTTCGGAATGACACTCGGTTATCTCGGTGTGAAGGGTGTGCACCTTTCGCGCAGCCGTGATATCAACCTCTTCCCGGCCCAGCAGGCGGTTGCCACGCTTTCGACTACGGGTGCGCAGATTCCTTACTTCACGCGTCCCAACGGCATTCGTCCTTATGCTGACTTTGGCCGCATTACTGTGTTTGAGAGTGGCGCCGATTCCAGCTATCACGCGGGCTTTGTGCAGTTCACCAAGCGCTATTCACGCAACTTCCAGTTGCTTGCCAGCTATACGTATTCGAAGGTAATCGACAGCCGTCCTGACGCAACCAGCGTTGTGCCGGGTGGCGGCGATGATGCCAAGGTGGCACAGGATACTCTGAACCCGAATGCCGATCGTGCTATCGGCGATACCAACATCAAACATCGCTTCGTTGGTTCTGCCGTTTATGACATCACGTACTTCAACGGGCTAAGTGGTGTGGGCAAGTACATTCTGGGTGGCTGGCAGGTGTCGGCGATCTTCCAGGGGCAGAGTGGACGCCCTTTCAATGCGACTGCTCCGAGTGACTTGAATCTGGACGGTAATTCGCGTAACGACCGGGCTCCTGGCTTTGGCCGTAATACGATTACCGGGCCGGGCTTTGCGAGCCTCGATCTTCGGGTTTCGAAGGACGTTCCGCTCTATGGCGAAAAGGTAAAGCTGCGCCTGATGGGTGAAGCATTCAATTCGCTCAATCGCGCCAACTACTCTGGCTTGCAGACCACGCCGTATTCGTTTAACGCGACTACGCGTGTGCTGACGCCGCAGACAAACTACCTGAACAACACGGCGTCGTTTGATCCGCGCATCCTCCAAATTGCAGCTAGAATTACTTTCTAGATGCACTCTTTTTTCACAACGCGGCGGCTGGCAACAGCCGCCGTTTTGCTTTTTACTTCGACTGTTTTTGCTGCTGAGCCCCGGCCTGGGCATTCTCCTCATGGAGATGCCATTGATAGCGGCCCACGCACCAAGCCGGTGCTGATGAAAGACATTGGAGTTGCTAATTTCCCGATCACGCATAAGAACCCGGAGACGCAACGCTGGTTTAATCAGGGCAACGCGCTGCTTCATTCGTTTTGGGATTATGAGGCGGAGCGCAGCTTTCGATGGTGTCTGAAGCTGGAACCGGAAAATGCCATGTGTTACTGGGGGCTGGCTCGCGCCGCTGGAGACGAGCGCAGCGAAGCGTTTATCAAAGAGGCGGCTAAACGCAAGGCATCGGTGACCGGAAGCGAAGTTGTTGCTCGCTCTGGCCAACATGGGGGACTCGCGCTATGGCACCGAGATGGTGTTGCGTGAGGTGCAGGGCAAGCAGCCCGATCATCCGGGCGTGCATCATTACCGGATCCACAACTGGAATTATCATGAGCCGGAACAGGCGCTCAAGAGTGCGAAGCGCTACGGCGAAGTGGCTCCGAATATCGGCCATGCTCTGCACATGCCGGGGCACATTTACGCGACTGTCGGGATGTGGAAAGAAGCAGCTATTTCGATGGATGCGGCCACACGCACCGAGGTGCGGCATATGCACGAGCGGCAGGTTTATCCCTTCAACTATTGGAACTGGGGGCATAACCGCGCTTACCTGAGCTACATCCAGGAAGAGCTTGGGTTGCCGGACCTGGCTATTGCCGGGGCTCGCGATTTGATGGATGCGCCGCAGGATCCGAAGTCGAATGACAAGTCGCCGTATAGCCCGCATTCTCAGGGGATTCGCAGTATGGCGCGGGTGCTGGTGAAGTATGAACGCTGGAAGGAGTTGCTCGATACGCGCACGATTTCTTGGCGGGATAGCAAAGAGGACCAGTTGCTGAAAGCTTATGTCGAGGCTCGGGCGCATTTTGGGCTTGGGGATCTGGATGCGGCTGAGAAGGCGATGTCTGAGCTGGACAAGCTGAAGGAAGACAAGAGCGTCGAGCGGATTTACAAGATTATGTCGGTGGAGTTGAAGGCTCGGCTGGCGCTGGCCAAGGGTGATACTTTGCTGGGCTTGGGGCTGATGACGGAAGCGGCAGAGAAGCAGTTTGAATTGCAGAAGAGCGATAACGATCCGCCGCATTATCCGCAGGTTTTGTTTAATGCGCTGGGCGAGGCTTATCTGAAGGCTGGCAGTAAGGATCTTGCTGTAGCTGCCTTTGAGAAGGCGCTGAAGCTTACTCGCAACGATCATTTTGCGTTGATTGGTTTGGAGCGGGCGGGTAAGCCGACGCGGATCCAGACTCCTGAGCCGGAGCGGGCTTACAGCACGGAGGCGCTTGAGAAGTATGGGCCGAAGCAGTGGTCGCCGATTGCGGCGCCTGCGCTGGAGGCGACTGATGTGGATGGCAATACGGTGAAGCTGACGGAGCTTGCTGGCAAGAATGTGATTCTTGTTTTCTATCTCGGTAAGGAATGCCCGCATTGCCTGAAGCAGTTGAAGGATCTGAAGGCAAAGTCGAGTGAATGGAAGCGTCTGAATACGGTTGTGCTTGCGGTAAGTGGCAATAGTGCGGAACAGAATCGCAGCCTGCTTGGGGATGAGGCGTATCAGGGGATTCGGTTTTTGAGCGACAAGGATCATGCCAATGCCAAGCGCTTTCTTTCTTATGACGACTTTGAAGGGATGGAGTTGCACGCGACGATTGTGATTGATAAGGAGGGG
>JAPKYY010001003.1 GCA_026394095.1 Acidobacteriota bacterium
GTAGTGCACAATCACAAAGCATGAGACAGCTAATCGCAGTTCTTGTTGTCGCGACTCTTGCCGCCTCCGCTGCGGAAGAAACCGTGGCACCCCTCGGGAAATACACAACGGGCGAGCGCCGTCACTGGGCCTTTCAGCCGCTTCGCAACAACCTGCCTCCCGCTACCATCGATTCCTACATCCTCGCTGGTCTGGACAAAGCCAAGCTCAGCCCTGCTCCCGAAGCCGACCGCGCTACTCTCATCCGCCGTGCCACCTACGACCTGCACGGTCTTCCTCCTACCCCCGCCGAAATCAAAGCCTTCGTAGCTGACCCCTCTCCCAAGGCCTACGAAAACCTGATCGAGCGCCTTCTCGCCTCTCCACGCTACGGCGAACAATGGGCTCGCCACTGGCTCGATGTGGTCCGCTTTGCTGAATCCGACGGCTATGAATATGACACCCACCGCCCTGACGCCTACCGCTACCGCGACTATGTCATCCAAAGCTTCCCGCAAGACAAACCCTACAACCAATTCATCAAAGAACAACTAGCCGGTGATGAAGCCGAGCCCGCCACACCAACTCTTCTCATCGCGAGCGGCTTCAATCGTCTTGGGCCCCTCCGCAAGAACGCCGGCAATCAGGAAGTCGCCAGTTCGCGCAACGAAGTTCTCACCGAGATGACCAATATCGTCGGCGCCGCCTTCCTCGGGGTAACCGTCGGCTGCGCTCGTTGCCACGACCACAAATTCGACCCCTTCCGCCAATCCGATTACTACCGCATCCAGGGCTACTTCTCTCAAACCCACAGCCGCGACGTGATCATCGCTACTCCAGAGCAGCAGGCCGCCCACAAGGCGATCCTCGACCCGATCGAAGCTGAAATCAAAACCCTGCGCGCCAATATGCGCAAGGCTAGTGAAGAAGAGAAGGGCAAGATCCAGCTCCGACTGGAAGCGCTCGACGAGAAAATGCCTCCCCCGCTTGAGGCCTACTACGCCGTCACCAACAACCCCAAAGAGCTCACTCCCATTCACCTGCTGGGCCGCGGCGACTACCGCAGCAAGGGTGCCAAGGTTGGCATGCGTCCCTTGGGCATCCTGCTTCCCGAGACCGAGCCAGAACTTCCCATCGACGCAAACAAACCAAGAACGCAGCTTGCAAACTGGATTACCGATCCCGCAAACCCGCTCACGGCTCGCGTCATGGTGAACCGCATCTGGGGCTACCACTTTGGCACCGGCCTTGTTTCAACGCCGAACGATTTTGGCCGCATGGGCACACGTCCTACCCATCCGGAACTGCTCGACTATCTGGCCAACCAGTTCATCGCCGGTGGCTGGCAAATCAAACCGATGCACCGCTTGATGATGCTGTCGAGCACCTACCGCCAGGCCAGCCAGTCCCCGAACGAAAAAGCTTTCTCCGCTATCGATCCAGCCAACAAACTTCTATGGAAGTTCAACCGCCGCCGTCTGGATGCGGAAGAACTTCGCGATTCGATCCTGGCTGTTACCGGCAAACTCAACCTCAAGGCCGGCGGGCCTAGCGTTATGGCCTCAATCGACCCGGAACTGATCAAAGACCTCAAGCGCCCCCAATACTGGGTCACCACCAAAGACAGGTCGGAACATATGCGCCGCACGATCTACATGATCTACAAGCGCAACCTGATTCTGCCTTTCATGCAGGTCTTCGATTCCCCGGATACACTCCTGTCTTGTGCCCGTCGCGATCAATCGACTCACGCCCCCCAGGCGCTCGAACTCATGAACGGCGACTTCACCAACACTCTGGCAAAAGATCTCGCAATCCGAATCAAAGCCGAAGGCCTGGACCAGGCCTTCCAGCTCATCGCTGGCCGCGCACCGAACCCTAAAGAACGCGCACTCTCGATGAAGTACCTCGACGATCCAGACCCCGCAGCGCTCACCGAATTTGCACTTACGCTGCTCAACTCCAACGCCTTCCTCTACGTGAACTAAAATGCCAGAACACATCCGCTATGCCCGTAACCGGCGCGACTTCCTCACCGATTGCTTCTGTGGTGTCGGCTCACTCGGCTTTGCTTCTCTGATAGCTGCAGAACAGGCCCGGGCCGCGCGTTACAACCCGCTGGCCCCCAAGCCGCCCCACTTCCCGGCCAAGGCCAAGGCGATGATTTTCTTGTTCCAGGCTGGCGGCCCCTCGCACCTCGAAACCTTCGACCCCAAGCCGCTTCTCAACAAGCTCCACGGCCAGAAGCGCCCCGCCGACTTCGGTAACGTCGAATACCAGAACGTCAACGAAAACTCCCGTATTCTCGGCACCAAACGTACTTTTGCCCGGTACGGTAAATCCGGTCTTGAAGTCTC
>JAPKYY010000569.1 GCA_026394095.1 Acidobacteriota bacterium
CCTGCCCCCATCAGAATGCTGCCCCAATTCGGGCTGGAAACGGTTGGCAACACCCCACGGGCTTTGAGTGTGTAGGCCCCTCGGCTCATCAGTGCTTTGAGATTTGGCAGTTGCGCCTTCTCAAAAGCGGCCGTCGACAAACCGTCGATTCCAACCACCATTACACGTTGTCCGTAAAGCGAAGCACCCAGCAACAAAAGAGAGAAGAAACGCATAGAGCTCATGCTATCGTGCAAAGGTCACAGCCCTATGAATCAGGAATTTGACCTCATCATCGTCGGCTCAGGCATCGTTGGCCTGGCCCATGCCTCTGTTGCCGCCCGTCAGGGAAAACGCGTTGCTGTCTTTGACCGGTACCCGCGCCCGCTCGGTGCATCGATCCGCAACTTCGGCATGCTTTGGCCCATCGGTCAACCGGCAGGCCATCGCCTCAAAACCGCACTGCGCAGCCGCGAGCTTTGGCTCGAATTTCTGAACGCCGCAGGCATCGCACACCAAGTCCCAGGCTGCCTCCACGCCGCATACCGAGACGACGAAACCAAAGTTCTTCAGGAATTCGCCACACTCGGTCCAGCCCACGGTTATCAAGTGGAGTGGTTAAGCCCCGAAGAGGCAACCAGCCGCAGCCATGCGCTCAAGCCTCAAGGCCTTCAAGGTGCGCTCTGGAGCGCCACGGAGACTACGGTCGATCCAAGGCAAGCTCTCCGTGAACTCCCGGCATTTCTGGCCAATCAATTCGGAGTGACCTTCCATTACCAGACTGCAGTTAGCTCCGCCACAACTGGAACCATAACCACCGGTAAAGGAATCTTCCACGCCCCACAAATCTACATCTGCTCAGGCGAAGACTTCGAAACCCTCTATCCGGAACTACTGCAGTCCAGCGGCGTAACGAGAGTAAAGCTTCAAATGATGCGAACCCCGCCTCAACCCGCTAATTGGCAACTGGGCCCAAGCCTTGCCGCGGGGCTCACTCTCACCCATTACAAGAGCTTCCAGATCTGCCCCAGCCTCGACGCCCTCAAGGCTCGTGTCGCCGAAGAACTCCCCGATTACGTTAAATGGGGCATCCACGTCATGGCCAGTGCAACTGCCGACAACGCGATCACTATCGGCGACTCCCACGAATACGGCCTCACCGTCGAACCCTTCAACAAAGACTTCATCGATCAACTCATCCTTGACTACCTGAGAGGCTTCGCCACCTTCGCCGACAATTCCATTGCCGAGCGCTGGTACGGCGTTTACGCCAAGCACCCAGTCACCGACTGGGTCGACATCACTCCCTGCGACGGCGTGCGAATCTTCACCAGCCCCGGTGGCGCCGGCATGACCATGAGCTTCGGCCTCGCCTGGGAAAATCTGAACTCCTAGCGCCCACGCATACGGTTGATGTCCCGACGGTCGCGCTTGGTAGGCCGATGTGCGTCCATTTCATGCATGGCCTTGCGTTCCTCAGCCACCTGCTGCCGTTTCGCCTTGCTCTCTTCGCTCTCGACGTACATGGTTTGTGCAACCGCACCCGGCCCACGATTCTCGCTGACGATCAGAACTTCTATTTGAAAAGAGAATCCATCGTGCCGGACCACCAACTTATCTCCAACTCTCACTTCGCGGGAAGCTTTAGCCATCTGGCCATTGCACTCGATTCGCCCCATATCGCACGAATCCCCAGCGAGTGCACGAGTCTTGAAAAAGCGTGCGGCCCAAAGCCACTTGTCCATCCGGACGCGGTTCGACATAATTCAGAATACTTGGATTTGGAAGAGGAGAGGAAGGAAGACCCAAAGGGCGCCGGGGAGCTAAAGTTGCTTCAGGGGTCTTTCTGAGGTTAGTCTCGCTTTGGTGGGAGTTGTGAGCTCCCCGGCTTGATTCCAATAGTAGAATACTCTTTTTGGAATTGCAAGAGTTTTCTACTAAAAATAATAGATGAGTACTTCTTTACTTTTCCTTACCCTTCACTTCGATCCCTACCATGCCCTCTAACACCTTGATTGTAGAGCAGATATCCTCTTCGCCGTGTCCTGTGGCGATGGCCGCCTGAAACATTTGGCGTGTCAATGAGGTGAGTGGTAATGGTACACCGAGCTCTGCGGAAGACTCGAGCATGAGTCCAATATCCTTGTGCATCCACTTTACAGAGAAGTTTGTGGAGAAATCCCGGCGGAAAACGTATGGAGCCTTAAACGAAATTAAGCCTGACTTCGCGGCTGAGTTATCGAGGATATCGAGCATCAATTCTGGATCCACTCCAGCCTTGGTAGACAGAACCAACCCCTCGTTGAAGGCATTCAGCAAATTGGATAAAACCAGATTCTGGGTCAATTTCGCGTGCAGCCCCAGGCCTGGGCCTCCGCAGTAGTACAACTTCTTGCCCATCGGCTCAAAGTAGGGTTTCACCCGTTCGAAGACTTCTTTATCCCCGCCAACCATAAAAGTCAGGTTTCCAGATTCGGCACCAGGCCGCGATCCTGTGCAGGGGGCATCGAGGAAGTGTACTCCCTTGGCCTTGCACGCCTCTCCAAGCTTACGCGAGTCTGACGGTGAGATTGTGGAGGCATCCACGATCACTGTCCCGGGCTTAGCCCCTTCAAGCAGTTGGTGACAAAGTTCGCTGCTCATCGCAGAATCGCCAACGCAATAGAAAATGCAATCGGCATTAGCTGCTACTTCAGCAGGTGTCCCGTATGCCTTCCCACCCTTCTCAGAGGCTAGCTTTTCAGCCTTGCCAGCAGAGTGGGACCAAATCGCCACATTGTGGCCAGCATCAATCAAATTCCGGGCCATGGGATAACCCATAATGCCCAAACCGAGAAAACCAAGATTCGCCATGGTCCTTCGATTGTATTCTGCCTTAGGCGACAGTCGAAAGGTGGTTCTTCGCAAGAAGTCGCAAAACAAGCAGATCTGACGGCTGAAATGTCGTCATCGGCACGTTGGTCGCCTCAGTTTCTTCGATTACGATGTGCCTGCGGATCAACGTGCGCAGATCCTCCACCGTCACCCCGAGTTGCTCGGCCACCTCGGCTTCCGAGTATTGGGCTTTATTGATTACAGGCTTGAATTGCATAGAACTAGCCTGATTGTAGAGACAATAAGCTGTCGATCAGTATCGGGATCTACCTTAATCGGTCCAGTTTGTCGCCTCAGTACTACTAGCGACCAACGTAACGTGAGTAAAGGCTGCGAGCAATTCCGATCTCTTGTGTGCCCTTAACGATAGCTCGCCCATCCGGGAAAATCGTCAGCTCAAACTGTTCATTTGGCGAGAACCGAAGCGCAAATTCATTCCTGCGCAACGTCCCTAGCCCAGTCAACTGCAGTTCTAAGGCCTCCAGATCGAGAGCGGCCATGCGCTCATGAATCTGGACGGCATTCCGGCCACACAGACTGATCGGGGCTCGCACCCGGCCGTCAAGAGAATCGAATCGCCGCCCCTGACAACAAGGACAATCGGGATCGGTCGAAATCTTCACGTGTCTGGTTGTGAATTCCCAAGTATCGAAAGTAGAAAGTTGCAGCGGAAGGCTATTAGCTCCACTCACCAGTAATGTTGTAGCTAGCCCC
>JAPKYY010001037.1 GCA_026394095.1 Acidobacteriota bacterium
GAAACCCGCATCTTCGCCAAAGTCTGGAACACCTCAGAATTCCGCCGCGAGCTCATGCGCATCCCCAAATCCCAGGCCATAGCATTAGGCACCGCAACAGACCCCTACCAGCACGCCGAGCGCAGATACGAACTCACCCGCCGCATGCTCGAAGTCTTCGCAACCGTAAGCGGCCACAAATTCTGGATCACAACAAAAAGTGACCTCCCTACCCGCGACCTCGATCTCCTCAAACAGGTAGCAAACCGCAACGTCCTCTACATCAACTTCACCATCACCACCCTTGACCCCGAACTCGCAAGAGGCCTCGAACCCAAAGCCCCCACCCCAGCCCTCCGTCTAGCCGCCATGCAAACCCTAACCCAGGCCGGCATCCGCTGCGGCGTCATCGCCTCCCCAGTCCTCCCCGGAATCAACGACACAGAGGCAGAACTCCTGGCTCTAGCCCAACAAGCCAAAACCCACGGAGCCCAATGGTTCGGCGGCGGCGTCTTGTTCCTCAAGAGCCCCACCAAAGAAGTCTTCCTCAACTATCTGGACCGCGACCACGCCCATCTAGCCCCCCGCTACCAGGCCACCTACAAGCAATCCTCCCGCCCCTCCCGCGACTACCACCAACAAATCGAGGCCCGCTTCGAATCCATCCGCAACCAAACCAACCTCGGTAGAAGAGCAACCCCCTACCTACCCCCAGACTGGGAGCAAGGCCAGCAGCTTTCCCTCCCTCTTTAAGCTGCTGGCCCGCGCCCGCCTACCGCACCTGCTGCGCGAAGATCCCTCCCTTGCCCTTATGCGTGCGGATCACCGTCCCGCTCTTCTCATCGATCACATAATCCGGCTCGCGATCCTTGAAGTACAGCTCCCGCTCCACCTCGCCATTCTCCAGATTCACACCCACAATCCCCGGGCCATCCCCATCTTCGGTATCAACGTCGGTCAGCATATAGGCGTACTTGCTATTGATCGCCGCCGCAGAAAACCGCTTTGCCATCGCATTCTCAAACTGGTTGATCGCCGCAAAGCGCTGGTCATTATGCCAGCGATTCTCGCTCGTCCCGTAATAGCTCGAAGCCGCCTGGCTCGTGTGATACGCATATGACATAGCAAACGCCGCCACCGTCATCACTTTGGCAAAATTCGAAATCCCCGGGGCCTTGAACGCACTCCCCCAGCCCGTCTTCTTCGCCTGCGGATCAAACAGCAACAAATGCTGCTTCCCGCGAACAATCAACTGCCCATCCGCCCGCGGCACCAAAGCAATCGGCTGATCCTCATCACTCTTGTCCTTGCGAGCCATCCCGGCAATCCCGCCCATCGCAAAGCGCCCCGCCATCTTCGCCGCCTTCTTCGCCCCGCTCGACTTAAACTTAAACTCCAGCGGCAACCGGTAGCTCTCCTTCACCTTGTTGCCAGAAGCATCGAGGCTCAACCCAATCAGGTTCTTCGCATCCGCCACCAGCAACACTCCAGCCTTCGTATCGAGGTGCATATTCGTAATCGATTCCTTCGCACCCTCATACCGCCAGCGAACAGACCCGGCACCCGCATCGAGAGCCACCACACCCACCGGCTTCTTCAATTGATAAGCCCGGCTGGCTGGCTCGAGAAACACTCCACCCATCCGTCCATACAGCGTCCCCTTGTCGTGAATCAATTCCGGAATCGCCGCCCCAAAATCCGCCGACGTCCACTTCAACTGCCCACTGGCATC
>JAPKYY010000381.1 GCA_026394095.1 Acidobacteriota bacterium
GAGATGGCTTCTGATTGCGAACACGGTTGTGTTCGTTGCCTAGTACATGGCCACGCTGCTTGGCTTTGGCGGACTCTTTGGACCTTTTCGATTGATCCCGGAGCAGACCGTGCAGGAATTGCACGTCTGGCAACCTGTTACCTACCTTTTTCTTCACGATCCACTGGGTTTCAGCCACATTCTTCTGAACATGCTTTCGCTGTTTATGTTTGGCAAAACATTGGAAGAAACCTGGGGGACTGAGCGATTTCTACGTTTTTACTTCATTTGCGGAATCGGGGCCGGGCTGTGTGTAATTGTTGCGGGTTACCTGACTTCGACGCAGTTTGTACCTACGATTGGGGCCAGTGGGGCCATCTTTGGACTTCTGCTGGCGTTCGGGATGTTGTTTCCCGACAGTATCGTGCTGATGAGCTTTTTCTTCCCGATCAAGGCGAAGTACATGGTAATGATCATTGGGGCGATCACATTCCTGAGTTCCTTGCAGGTGAATAGTGGCGTTAGCCATATAGCGCACCTTGGTGGCATGCTGGTGGCGTTTTTACTTCTTAAGACGACTCAGGGGCAATCGGCGATGCGGCGGCCTTCCGGGCCAAGCCTGAAGCGGCGAATGGAACAAGCCTGGGCTGATTACAAATTGAGGCGTGCCAAGAAAAAGTTTCAAGTTTACATGTCGAAGCAAAACCGCAAGGGCGGCCCGTACGTCAACTGAGATACAGTGAATCTCATGAAGTCTTCGGCGTTGCTTTCTCACCCCTTCACAGCGGTAGTTTTGGTTGGTGCACTCTCTTTCGGCACACTCTGCTGGATTGAACCTGTTTTTGCCCAAGGTGGACCCAAAAAAGAAAGTGGCGAGACGGTCGCCAAACCTCGAAAGAAGGCTAGCCCTGATGCTCCGCCCGAACCGGAACTACAGAAGATCCCTTCAAAGCTAAACAAAAAGGGGCAAGTGGATTTGCCTGAAGGTGTCCCTACGTTTCGCACGGACACGACGAGCGTAAACGTGGATGTGGCTGTGCTGGACAACAAGGGCCGCTTTATCCCGAACATCCCTGCCGGCAACTTCAGGATTCTCGAAGACAATGTGCCTCAGAAGATTGGCAACTTCACGATGGGTGAAGCTCCAATGACGATCTGTATGGTGATTGAATTCTCAAACCTCTACCAGCAGTATTGGACCAGTAGCTGGTATGAGACGCTTCAGGCTTCTTATGGCTTTTTGCAGACACTGAAGCCAGAGGATTATGTTGCCGTTGTGGCATATGACCTGAGGCCGGAGATTCTGAGCGACTTCTCAGCCGATAAGCGCAAAGCGCAAGAGGCGATGGCGCGGTTGCGTATCGCAGCATTTAGCGAGTCGAATTTGTATGATGCATTGACCGATACAACCGAGCGGATGACCGAGATTGAGGGCCGCAAGGCTGTCGTGCTTATTGCCTCTGGAGTGGATACTTTCTCGAAGCAAACCTTTGACCAGGCGCGGAAGAGGCTGCAGTCTGCCGGTGTACCGATCTATGCCATCGGCATCATGCAAGCGTTGCGTGAAATGGTGGATGCCCGAGGCGGAATGGGTGCCATTCAGAGGCTGGACTTTTTGCAGGCTGATAACCAGATGAGGACCTTTGCCAAGGAGTCGGGCGGGATGAGCTTCTTCCCCCGTTTCTTTGGAGAATTTCCTGGAATTTATGGTGCGATCCATCAGGCACTGCGCAACCAGTATTCGATTACGTATGCCCCTACAAATCAGGCCAAAGATGGCAAGTTTCGCAAGCTGAAGGTGGAGCTGGTAAATCCCGCGACGAATGAACCGCTGCGGATTCTCGATGAGAAGAACAAGCCGATCAAGTATCAGATCGTCGCAAAGATTGGATATACGGCCCCACGCGAAGTGGAGTGAGCTTGTCAAGCGATAAAAGATGCTTCGAATGAAGCAAATACAGAATCATTGACGGGGTAGAAAAAAGTCTGCTAAGTTTCAATGGTTCTCATGAGAATTGCCAAGTCCTCCACCGCGTCTCCCTCTGCAATCATACTTTTGGTGGATGACAACAAAATGGGTCTGGCAGCCCGGCGTGTGGTGCTGGAAGAGTTGGGTCATACCGTGGTAACCGCTGCGAATGGGCTGGATGCTTTAACCGCTATCGAAGGGCAAGTTTTTGATCTGTTGATCACCGACTGGAAGATGCCAAAACTGGACGGGATCGAATTGATCCGCCGTGTGCGAGAGAGCCAGAACGCCGTACCAATCATTTTGTTGTCAGGTTTCGCCGACAACACAGGGATGCGCGAAGACAAGACTGGTGCCGATGCCGTTGTGCAGAAGAGCGCCAATGAAATTCAAGTGCTGCTGAGCACCGTGAAGCGTTTGTTGACACGCAAGCCCGCCCGCAAGCCGGCCGGCTCGCAAGCTGCTACCAAATCAGTTAAGCCCAAGACTAAAATTGGTTAGGGCTATATTGAAGCTTGGTTAGTTTCCTTCGATTCCTCGTTCTCATCCTTGCCTCTTCCACTTTGTTTGCGCAAAAGAGCAAACAAAGTGCGAGGCCCGTTGTCCCGATACAATTTCCTCGCGCTACCCCGATTGAAGTTCGCAATCTGATGCAGCGGATGACGCTGCGTGAGATGGTGGGCCAATTGGTGATCGTTCCTTTCTACGGCGAGAATCCGGCCAGCAAGAGACGTGAGTATCAGGAATATCTGCGGCTGGTGAAGCAGGCTGGTGTGGGTGGCCTGATTCTGTTGAACCGGGTACAGGGCGGAATCGTACGCAATGCCGAACCGTTTGCGCTTGCTTCTTTTCTGAACC
>JAPKYY010000534.1 GCA_026394095.1 Acidobacteriota bacterium
CTAGATCAGATCAATGTATTGATCCCAACTCTGGATGCGGCTGCATATGGATGCAATGTCGCCCTCGTGATTACAACCAATGGAGTTGCGGCCAATGTCGGGACGATACCAGTATCGGCATCGGGTTCCACCTGTCCTGCAAGTACATCTGGAGGAGGCAACTCTGGAGTCTCGACAACCCAGGATGAGGTGAATCGCTGGATTGCTGCCGGCACATACACAGCCGGCGGAGTTGGTCTGGGCCGAAGCACGGGTTATTCAATTGATGACTTCAACGGAGGAGTGGCGACGGTTATCAAACAGGACTCGTTCACTGCATCATTCACCCGCATTGGCGGAGCAGACCTGGGAAGGATGCTACGCGCAGAGCTGCCAGCAAGTTATTCGCAATATTTGCCGAACGTTGGCAGTTGCATTGTGTACAACACGATTCCTCCAGACCCCTGGCCGCAGATTACGCGCACGGCCCTTGATGCCGGCCCGGCAATCGTCTCAAGCGGCCCAAGCGGTGCAGCCGTCGCTGAACGCAACAATCAGCAAGTGGGAGGGCTCACCTATGCAGCAAGAAATCTGGCAAACACATACGTCAACGCGGGCCCATACACTTTTACTGGAAGCGGCGGGCCGGACGCAGGTGCATTCACGGGAACCCTGGAGGTGTATCCAGATCTGGTTGTGTTGAACAACCCGGACGAATTCAAAACGATCAACCGGGCAAACAGTTTGACCGTGCGATGGAATGGTGGCGATCCGCAAACGAATGTGCAGATCCAGGGCTTCAGCTACGCTGTTACGAACCTGGGTGCCCCAATCGGTGCTCCCACGGTGTTTCTGTGCCTGGTGCCGAATACTGCGGGGCAATTCACGGTGCCAGCCAGTATTTTGGGCCAGCTCCCGCCGAGCGGCTCCTTTACATCGTCTGGATTGACATTTCTGGTGCGAGGTTCAATCGCAGTAGCACAGGCCAGCCGGGGAAACCGGGTCTCGATTCCTAACATTGACTACGGAACGGCCGCCAATAGCTGGTCCTGGGCCTTCCAGCCACGGTATCAGTAGCTAAAAGAAGAAATTCGATTGGAGCCAGCACTCGGAATCGAAGCACCGCCCGCTGACAGCAAGGGCGCTAACGGCTTCACTCCAGCCTCTACACGTTGAATTTGAAGTTGGCTGATTTCGCCTAGACTTGAAACTTTGAAACAAGTCCTTCTAAATCGCTAGCCAGAGAACTCAGTGCGGATGCAGCCTTTTGCGTTTCATTAGCACCTTGAGTGGTGTCACGAGCCGCATTGGCCACACCTGTAATATTCTTCGCGATTTCTCCTGTTCCCTTTGCTGCCTCACCAACATTACGGCCAATTTCGCTTGTGGTGGCAGTCTGTTCTTCTACCGCTGAGGCAATGTTGTAGGAGATGTCGTTGATCTGGTTGATTACGGTTGAAACTTCCTGAATTGCCAGAACAGCACCCTTGGCATTGGCTTGAATATCCTCGATCTGCTTGCCGATTTCTTCAGTGGCTTTGGCCGTTTGCTTGGCCAACTCTTTCACCTCATTGGCGACGACGGCGAAGCCCTTGCCCGCTTCGCCGGCGCGGGCGGCTTCAATAGTCGCGTTCAGGGCAAGAAGATTTGTTTGTTGTGCAATCGTGGTAATCAACTTGATCACCTTGCCAATCTCTGTGCTGGAATCACCAAGTTTTATGATGGTCTGATTGGTGTTGTCAGCAACGGCAACCGCATTGTTGGCGACGCGAGCAGCCTCGTTGGCGCTCTTTGAAATTTCGCGGATCGAAGCCTGCATCTCCGAAGAACCCGTTGCTACAACACTGACGTTTCTTGAGACTTGTTCACTCGCAGCGGATACAACGGTAGCCTGAGTTGCGGTTTCTTCGGCATTGCCGGCCATCTGCTGACTAATGGCGGTCAATTCCTCCGACGAGGCGCTTAAAGTAGAGGCAGCCTGCCCGATTCGCTGCAGGTTCGCTCTAAGCGCGGAGAAGAATCCGCGCATTTGCTCGCCAACCAAAGCAAGGTGATCGTTGCCGCTGGTTCGAATTTCCTGCGTCAGATCGCCAGAACTTGCCGCCTGCATCACCCTCACAATCTCAACACGATTTGAAATCTGTTGGGTCACGTCGGTAGCGTATTTGACAACCTTGAATGGTTTACCGTTCAAATCAAGAATGGGGTTATAAGAGGCTTGGATCCACACTGCTTTTCCACCCTTGCCGATTCGTCTATACTCGCCGGCATCGTATTCGCCTCGATTCAACTTGGCCCAAAATTCCTTGTATTCCGGGCTGCTTGCGTAGCTGGGCTCGGCGAAGATGCTGTGATGTTTGCCCTGTATTTCATCCAGGCGGTAGCCTAGCGTCTTCAGAAAGTTGTCATTGGCGTCCAGAATGGTGCCGTCCATCTGGAATTCAATCACTGCCTGTGACTTCCCGATTGCAGCAATCTGGCCAATGAAATTCGCGTTCTGGATTTTCTGTGCGGTCAGGTCAGTGGCAAACTTCACTACCTTGAAAGGCTTGCCGTTTGTGTCGAAAATCGGGTTGTATGAGGCCTGAATCCAAACTTCTTTGCCCCTACTGCCAATACGCTTATACTCGCCGGCGTCGTACTCGCCCCGGTTCAGTTTGGCCCAGAATTCCTTATATTCAGGGCTGGTTGCATAGCCCGGTTCGACGAAGATGCTGTGATGTTTACCCGCGATCTCATCCAGGCGATAGCCGAGTGTATTCAGAAAGTTGTCGTTTGCGCTTACAATCGTGCCGTCCATCTGGAATTCAATCACTGCCTGTGACTTCCGGATAGCAGCAATCTGACCAGTAAAATTCGCGTTCTGAATTTTCTGCGCAGTCGCGTCGGTAGCAAACTTCACCACCTTATAGGGCTTGCCACCCGAATCGAGAATCGGGTTGTAGGAGGCTTGGATCCAAACTTCTTTGCCCCCATTGCCAATACGCTTATACTCGCCAGCGTC
>JAPKYY010000420.1 GCA_026394095.1 Acidobacteriota bacterium
ATTTAATCTCAGCAATACGCCGTATTTCTTCCGGCCGGGGCAAGGGCTTGGAACTGCAACATTTGGCGTGATCAATGCAGCCACCGGTGAGCGGCAGGTACAATTCAGCCTGAAAGTTCTTTTCTAAATTTTATGAACCGACGCACTTTTATCTTTCTTCCCGGTCTTGCCCTTGCGCAGGAGGGTGGTCTCGATTCGCGAGAGATTGGACGGGGGAGCCTGATTCCCGATGAGTATTATGCAGACCAGCCTTATGTTGTGAAGACCAACGATGGGGCCTGGCTTTGCGTTATCACCACTGGTAGTGGACATGAGGGTGAGGGCGGTCAGCATGTGGTTAGCATGCGGAGCACGGATCGCGGGAAGACTTGGGAGAAGGCTGTGGATGTGGAGCCGGCCAAGGGGCCGGAGGCTTCCTATGCGGTGATGCTGAAGGCGCCTTCGGGGCGGGTCTTTGTTTTCTATAACCACAACACCGATAACATTCGCGAGGTGATTGGAGATAAGCCCGCCTACAAGGATGGACTGGTGAAGCGGGTGGATAGCCTGGGGCATTTTGTTTTCAAGTACAGCGATGATCATGGGCGATCGTGGTCTGCGCAACGGTATGAGATTCCGCAGCGGGATTTTGAGATTGACCGCAAGAATCCTTATGGTGGCAAGATCAAATTCTTCTGGACTGTTGGGAAGGCGTTTGCTCACAAGGGTGCCGGTTATGTGCCTTTGCATAAGGTGGGTGGCTTTGGTGAGGGCTTCTTTACTTCGAGCGAAGGTGTGTTGCTGCGGAGTGGAAACATCTTTACCGAGCGGGATGCTACGAAGATTACCTGGTCTACTTTGCCTGAGGGGGAGATCGGAATTCGGACGCCGGCCGGGGGCGGGACGATTGCTGAGGAACAGTCGTTCTCTGTGATGAGTGATGGATCGATCTTTTGTGTATTCCGGACGATTGATGGATATTCGGCTTGTACCTATAGCCGCGATGATGGGCGGAGTTGGGAGCCTTCGCAGTACATGCGGTTTGCCACTGGGCGGCTTATGAAGCATCCTCGGGCGGCGAATTTTGCATGGCGGTGCGAGAACGGGAAGTATCTGTACTGGTTTCATAATCACGGGGGACGGTTTATTCGGGAGCATCCGCAGCAGCGGTCGATTGCTTACAACGACCGCAATCCAGTTTGGCTGAGTGGAGGGGTGGAGGCGGATTCGCCGAAGGGCAAGGTCATTCAATGGTCTGAGCCGGAGATTGGTTTGTATGACGATGACCCGATGGTGCGGATGAGTTATCCGGATCTGGTTGAGGAGGGTGGGGAGTATTATCTGACCGAGACGCAGAAGGACATTGCGAGGGTTCACAAGATGGACCGGCGATTGATTGAGGGGTTGTGGGAGCCGGTGGCTTCGAATGACGGGTTGTTGTTGCGGGCGGCCTCAGGTAGTGTTGCGGCACCGGAGTTTCCGATCTTTGTGAAGCGGTCTCGCCGTGCGGATTATGGGACCGATCATACGCGGGCTGGAGTTTCATTTGATCTGTTCTTTCGATTGGAAGATACAGCTGCTGGGCTGACGCTGGTGGATAATCCGGATTCGGCCGGGCGTGGGTTTGCGATTCGTACGGCTCGCGGAAATAGCCTCGAGATTACGCTTCATGATGGGCGGACGCAGAACCGGTGGTCGTCGGATGAGGGAGTATTGACAGCCGGGAAGTTACACCATGCCGTGATTGTGGTTGACGCTGGGCCGAATGTGATTTCGTTTGTGGTGGACGGGAAGTTTAACGATGGGCTGGAGCAGAAGCAGTTTGGGTGGGGGCGGTTTCATCCGTCGCTGCACTCGCTGAATGGCGGGGCGCGCCTGAGGGTGGGCGGGATGGTGAAGCGGCTCCTGGTTTATGGGCGGGCGCTACGTACTTCGGAGGCGATTGCTTCGTGGCGTGGGCGAGATAAGGCGCTCGCGGAATGAGGTGGGTAGCTCGCCGGTGGCGTGCCTGAAGAATTTCACGAAATTTGTTGCCTGAGTGAATCCGAGGGTGGCTGCGATTACTTTGATGGGTTGGTCGGTGTGGGCGAGGATCCGTTTGGCCTCGAGTGTGACGCGTTGCTGGATCAGCGATTTGGGAGGCTGTCCGGTGACGGCGAGGCAGGCACGATTGAGGGTTTTTTCGGAAGAGCCGAGTTGACGAGCGAGAGTAGCGACGGAACGATGCTCGGCGTAGACGCGGTCGAGCAGTGCTTCGAAGTTTTGAAATAGCTGTTTCTGCGAGGACGGTTGAGCGATTGAGGCGGGTGTTGCTTCGCTCTGGCGCTGGAGGCGAAGGAGGAGCGCCTGGAGGTCATGGAAGATGATGTGGCGGGAGGTGTAGTGGTTAGTGACTTGCGCGTATTCGGTACACAGGGAATCAATGGCGGCTTTGATCGCGGGGTTGGATTTCAACAAGGAATGGATGCGTTTGTGGTCGGCGTCGTGTTCGCCAGCTTGGGTGAAGCTAGGTTCGAAAAGCAGGAGCCTTCCCTGGCATTGGGCCGAAAGCCAAAGGCGATGGATTTGGCCAGGACGGATGAAGCTGAGGCGGCCGGGACGGAGGTGGTGTTGTACGAAATCGATCTCTTCGGTGGCGTTGCCGGATTGGAGTTGGAGGATTTGGAAGAAGGCGAGGCGGCGTGGTTTGTGAAAGTGATTTTTATCAATTCGATGGAAGAGGCCTGAAAGCTCAAGGGCTTCGAAATGGAAGCCAGGCGTTGCGCTATTGGCGAAGGGAAGCGTGACGATGCTTGAGATCGATTGTCCGGTTTTGATCATTCGCAGACCTATTTTGACACTGGTGTGGAGCGAGCGGCGCGGGCATGAT
>JAPKYY010001038.1 GCA_026394095.1 Acidobacteriota bacterium
CGTTTAAGGGGGGGCAGGTCGCCTGCTACGATCTTTCCCATGAACGCCACCCCGCTGCTTTTAAGTCTGCTTGCCGCTCTCGCCGAGGTGAAGGTCGAGGTGGTCCTGATGGTTGCCTGCGATCGTGATGCGACCGTACTACCCGGTGTCGAAGCTTTACCGAATGGTCAACGACGACACCGGCCTCCAGGCCGTCGAACAAGTCCACCCCTTGAAGGACTTCCACGTCACTCTCCTCCACTTACTCGGCCTCGACGACAACAAGCTCCGCTTCACCCACGCCGGTCGCGAAAAACAACTCTCCCAGGTAGGCGGCGAGCTCATCCGCCCTCTTCTTGCATAACAAGGCAACCATGCAATTCATCAACCTGATCCTCTACACCTTCCTCGCCCAACACGGCAGCTCCTCCACCGTCAATCCCTATACCAAGCCCGACGATATCGCCAGCGGCGCTGCCCTCTACCTCAAACAATGCGCCGGCTGCCACGGCCCCACAGGGCAGGGAACTGGTGCCGGCCCCGCCCTCAACTCCGGCGCTTTCCGCCACGGCAGCACCGACGAAGCCCTCTTCCAAACCATCACCAAAGGCGTCCCCGGCACCACCATGCCAGCCTTTGCTCTCTCCGGCCTCCACACCTGGCAACTCGTCACCCACCTCCGCCAACTCTCCATGGCCGGCCGCACCACCAAGCCCACCGGCAACCCCACAACCGGCGAAGCCCTCTTCAACTCCACCTGCCTCAACTGCCACCGCAGCAACGGCCCAGACCTCACCGGCATCGGCAATCGCGCCTCTCTAGCCGAACTCCGCCAGTCCATCCTCCAACCCAACGACACCGTCCCTCCAGAATTCTGGCGAGTCCAACTCACCCTCACGAGCCGCCAAACCCTCACCGGAATCCGCCTCAACGAAGACACCCACTCCATCCAACTACGAGACAACCAGAACCGCCTCCACTCCATTGCCAAATCAGCGATCTCCAAACTCGATTGGCTCCGCACCTCGCCCATGCCCTCCTTCGAAAACAAACTCACCCCCACACAAATCGACGACCTCATCGCCTACCTCGTCTCCACCCAGAGAGAAAACCAATGATCCTCCAGCTAGCCCTCACCGCATCTCTCCTCGCCCAGGTCACGCCAGACCGCATCCGCGACGCACAAACCAAAGAGCCCCAAAACTGGCTCACCTACAACGGCTCCTACGCGAGTACCCACCACAGCCTCCTCAAAGAAATCACCCCCACCAACGTCGCCAAGCTCGACCTCAAATGGGTCTGGCAATCGAACTCCCCCGACAAGATCGAAGCCGCCCCCCTCGTAGTCGACGGCGTCATGTATTTCACCGATCCCCCCAACGACGTCGTCGCTCTCGACGCCCGCACCGGCCGCGTCTTCTGGCGTTACACCCACACCCTCCCCGCCGGCGTTGCACCCTGCTGCGGCCGCGTCAATCGCGGACTCGCCATCCACGGCAACACTCTATACCTGGGCACTCTCGACGCCCGCCTCATTGCCCTCAACGCCACAACCGGCCGCAAGCTCTGGGAGACCGTAGTAGCCGACTACCGTCAAAGTTACTCACTAACAGCAGCACCATTGGTAATTAAAGACAAAGTCATCATCGGCCCCGCCGGCGGCGAACTCGGCATCCGCGGCTTTGTCGCCGCCTACGACACAGCAACAGGCCGCGAAGTCTGGCGCTTCAAAACCATCCCCGAAAAAGGCGAGCCCGGCCACGAAACCTGGGGCGGCAATTCCTGGGTCCACGGCGGCGGCCCCATCTGGCTCACCGGTTCCTACGACCCCGAACTCAACCTCACCTACTGGGGCACCGGCAAC
>JAPKYY010000504.1 GCA_026394095.1 Acidobacteriota bacterium
GCGACGTGAATGTCACCTCTCCCTTAACCAACTTCGCACCACGCCTCGGCCTCGCCTACCAGATCGATCAGAAGACTGTGATTCGCGCCGGTTATGGCCGTGGCTTCAACCTCGGCGTCTTCGGCTCTATCTTCGGCCACAACGTCACCCAGAACCTGCCGGTGCTTGGCATCCAATCCAACCAGCCCGCCAACAACTTTGACTCCGTATTCAGCCTCAGTGCCGGCCCCACCCCGCTCGATCCCGCAGCCATTCTGGCCGCCCAACCCAAGGGCCCAAATGGCTTCAACATGCTGCCTAACGGTGTCACCGCCTTTGCCATCACCAACCCAATTCGCTTCCCCACGGTGGATGCATGGAACTTAACCATCCAGCGTCAACTCGGCCAGGGGATGTCGATGGAAATCGGCTACGTGGGCACCAAGGGCACACACGTCTTCGCCGGCACCGGCGGCGACTACGATCCCAACCAGGCCGACATCAACGGATTCGGAACCCTTACCACCAACCAGCGCAAGCCCTTCTTCAACAAGTTCGGCTGGTCGCAGAACCTGCGCTACTACGGCAGCGATGCCAGCAACAACTATCACTCGATTCAAGCCAGATTCGATAAGCGCTTCGCTTCCGGCCTTTCAGTGATGACCCACTATACGTACTCGAAGAACATAGACTTCGACGGGACATATTATCCCCGCGATGCCAAGCTGGCTCGCGGCGTCTCCAACAACAACCGCCCCATCGTGGCATTCCTCGCCATCGTCTACGAAGTCCCCTTCGGTAAAGGCCGCAAGCACATGAGCAATGCTCCAAAGATCATGGAACTCTTCCTCGGCGGCTGGCAGACAAACGGTACTTACAACTGGATGGCCGGACAGCCTTTCACACCAAGCTATCGTGACTGCAATGCCGATCGCGACACCGGCTGGTGCCGTCCCAACTCAGTCGGCGATTACTCGGTTGAGAACCCAAGCCAGTTCGGCTGGTTCAAAACCACTTCCGCCCCCCTCACCAGCAATCTTCAAACCGATGGAGCCTGGCAGCGCCCGGCCCGCGGAACCTTCGGCACAGTTGGCCGCAACGAGATCTTCGGACCCTCGTTCCAGCAACTTGACTTGTCCTTCTTCAAGGGCTTCGCCATCAATGAAAGGCATAACCTGCAGTTCCGCGCCGAAATCTACAATGCCACCAACCACACCAACCTGGCTAATCCCAATGGTTGTGTGGATTGCCCTGGCGTAGCAGGCCGTATCTTCGGAGCCTTCGCCGCCTACGTCCCCCGCCAGGTCCAACTTGGCTTGCGCTACTCTTTCTAGCGCATCGGAAGTCCTCTCTGCGGCCCATCCCTCACCAGGGGCGGGCCGCTTTTCTTTTGCGCCGCTCCATTTGAGAAACTAGGACTTCCCGATGCGCTTCCTTGTCACTCTTACGCTGTCCTACGCTCTGGCTGCGCCCGGTCCGGTCTGGACACCACAGGCCTTGCCAATGGTGCTTAAAACTGGCGAGACACTCACAAACAAGCCTCTCCCCGCCACCATGCCCGGTGGCCTCGCCATCTTCGACTTCGACTGTGATGGCCAACTCGATCTCTTCTTCACCAATGGAGGCGACTTCCCGTCAGGACGAAAGCTTCGCCCCGATCACGCCAATCGGCTCTTTCGCAATCTCGGAGCCATGCGCTTCGCCGACGTCACCACAAGCGCCGGACTCTCAGGCACAGACTACTCCTTCGGTGCCACCGCTGGCGACTTCGATGCCGATGGCCACACGGACCTTCTGGTCTCCGGGCTCCACGGTGTAACGCTCTATCGCAATCGCGGCAACGGAACCTTCGCCGACGTCACACGACAAGCCGGCCTCGCTGCCGACACCCGCTGGGCCGCAGCCGCCGCGTGGTTCGACAAAGACAATGATGGCGATCTCGACCTCGTCGTAATCCACTACGTTGCCTGGGACGCCAACACAGAGCGCAAATGCATCGTCGATGGCAAGCCTGACTTCTGCCACCCCAGACACTACGCCGCCACCACTCATTCCCTCTATGAAAACCAAGGCAAAGGCGTCTTCGCCGACGTCTCTGAAGCTGCGGGTTTCAACGCTCATCCCGGAAAAGGAATGTCTGTTGCGCTAGCCGATTTCGACGGTGATGGATTCACCGACTTGTTCATCCCAAACGATCGTGTCTTCAACCAGCTTTTCCTGAGCCGCAATCAGGGCAAGCGATTTGAAGAGTCCGCATTCGCTTGGGGCGTCGCCGCGCCACTCGACGGCAACCCACCGTCCTCTATGGGCACCGATGCACAGGACTTCGATCATGATGGCCGTCCAGACATCATCTATTCGGCTCTCCGAGACGAAACCTTCCCCCTCTATCGCAATACAGGCTCCAGCTTTGAAGAAGTGACAGCCCCGACACGCCTCAACGTTCTGAGCCGTTTGATGGCCGGATGGGGCATTCTGTTTTCAGACCTCGACAACGACGGCGAGCAGGACATTCTGGTCGCCCGCAGCGATGCCTTATCCGTAAGCGGCGGCCGGGGCCAAGCCGCCAAGGAGCCTCCCTCATGGTTTCGCCAAATTGACGGGCGCTTTGAAAACGGCTCCGGCTGGGAAGCTTTGCCAAGGGCGATGTGGCGTGGCGCAGCTGCAGCCGACCTCAACAAAGATGGCTGTCTCGATGTCGTGCTCACAGCGCTCGAAGCTTCGCCCAAAATCTTGCGCAATCCCTGCACCGGCCCCGCACGTTGGCTCGCTGTCGACGTTCAAACTCCGGGCGCACGCATTCGAGTCGGCAACTCGCAATGGCGATTCGTCTCCTCCGCCTCAGGCTACTCCTCCTCCATCGTCGCCCCACAACACTTCGGCCTAGGCGACGAGAAGAGCACCGATGTAGAAGTCATCTGGCCCGGCGGCGCAACAAAACTGTTGAAGACCGTCCCAGTCAATCGCATCATCCAGGTGCCGCGTCCATGATCTTCTTCACACTCCTCTTGCTGGCTCAGGATATCCCCAGCCTGTCCTCAGAAGGCGCTGCTGCGATGCGCGCCAAACAATACCCCGCCGCCGTCCGCGCCTATCAGTCACTGGTTGCAAAAGACAAATCCAACCCAATGTGGCAGCTCAATCTCGGCATGGCTCTCTTCTACTCCGCCGACCACTCCGCTGCCGCACGCGCATTCGAAGATTTCATCCGCGCCAAGCCTCAGCCCGGCCCTGCTCATCTCTTCCTCGGCGTGGCAAGGCTCAATCTAAAGCAGCCATGCGAGGCCATCGCACCGCTTGAAGCAGCACTCCAGTGGCCCGAGCGTCCACAATCCCGCTGGACAGAACTCGCCGACGCCTACCAGGGCTGCAAACGCTGGGAACTCGCTGCGAAAGCGTATGCCGAAGCCTCCAAACTCGACCCCAAAGAAACGCGACTCGCTCGTCAATCCGCACACTGCTGGCGCATGGCCCGCCGCTACGATCTTGCCCAGCCCCTCTTCGCCGCGCTCGTCCCCAACTACGAGACCAACGCAGAATTCCAGTTCGAATACGGCGACACACTGATGCGGCTCAATGGTGCCGAGGCAGGTCTGCCCTGGCTTGAGAAATCCGTCGCCGCCGACCCCACGCTTCTGCCAGCCCAGGCGGCTCTCGGCCGAGCCTTGCTGGAACTCAAGCGCCCCGCCGAAGCCGTACCCCACCTTGAACTTGCAGCCAAGCTCGACCCAGCCTTGCTGCTGCCCTTGAGCCGCGCCTATCGTGCCCTCGGCCGCACTGCAGAATCCGCCCGCGCCGAAGCCGATTACAAATCCCGCATCACTACACCGGATTAGTCTTTCGCTTCCACAATCCGCAAGATCTGGTTGGCCTTCACACCGGTCACACGTTGTTCTTTCCCGTTGGGCCAACGAATCTCAAGATCCGCGCTTTCAGCCTTGTCCAATCCAAAATGCAAGCGCAAATCCGATTGCGAAAGATAACTCCCACCAGATCGCACTTCAGCCATTTGCCTTCTCTTTCCGCTCACACAAACCACACGCGCACCAATAGCAGACCGGTTCGACACCGTCCCTACCAACTTCACCTGCAACCAACGCCGACCGGTAGTATTGTCACAACGAAGCAGTTGCGGAACATCGTTGACGCAGTTCACCGCAATATCGAGATCACCATCATTGTCAAAATCCCCAATAGCCAAACCCCGTGCTGACACCTGCTCTAGAATCCCAGGCCCCGCCTGCGTCGAGACATCGGCGAAATGCGAGTTACCAAGATTCCGGTAGAGCACCTTGCGTTGTTTGTACCCAGCCTCGGTATCGCTATTGCCAACTTCCGGATAGACATGCCCATTAGCAAGCA
>JAPKYY010000197.1 GCA_026394095.1 Acidobacteriota bacterium
GTCGGCGGCGAATTCACGGGCGATCTTCTTGGCGCCACCTTCATCAATGGGCCCAAAGTAGATTTTGCCGAACATTTGAGCGTTGGTGAGGTCTGGCTGATTGACGTCATAGAGCCAGCCAAAGAGTACAAGCTGGTTGTTCTGGATCGCGGTGTAGCCCATTGCGAGGTAGTTGGCTTTAACTACGGGGCCAGACCAATCGGTAAACCAGGGGCCAGCGCTTCGGCCGCCAACGGGGGCCTTCCAGTCGTTGGGTTGCTGCGGCACCTGCAGAGGGTAGAAGCTCTTGGGGGCCATCTTGAAGAGGCCGGCGCTGGAGATCTCGTCGAAGAGGGTTAGGTTAAAGATCTGCATCCAGGGCTGGGCGTCGCCGGAGCCGCGGAAGTCTGGAACCGCAATCGTTGGCTGTTGGCCGCCGGAAATGCGGCTGATGATGTCGGCACCCTGCTGGCCGAATGCAACCGGGGCCAGGCAGGTGAGCAGTGCGGAACGTCGATTCATTGTGTGGAGTTACCTCTTGAGTTCAAACCAAAATTCTATGTTCGCAGAGTTACGTTCAAAACCAGCCGGAAGTGGCGGCATTGGGTTGGAATCGTAGATGGCGCGCTGAGCGGATTGGTCCAGCGCGTAGTTACCGGAAGATTGGACAATCTTGATATTGGAGATGTTTCCATCTTTCGCGATTGTGAAAGTAAGAATCGCGACGGGGGCGGTGCGCAGGCGTGAATCGACATCACTGGTGCGCCAGCGTTGCGCGACACGCTCGCGGATCAGCTTCTCATACCAGCCGAAGCGGTTTCCGAAGGGAGACGATGCGCTGGTTCCAACCCCGCCTGAGCCCTGGACACCGATCATCGGAGAGACGGCAGCCTGACCGAGGTTGGATGTGACCTGGTTCGGGACGAGCGGATCTTCGCGGTACTTCTGACTAGAAGCAACTACTTCCTGCTTCGTCTTCTTGTCGCGCTTCTTGAGCGGGATCGCGTCGGGGTCTTCGCGTTTTTCGGCGGGTTTCTTCTCTGTCTTCTCGGGTGGCGCAACCAGAGATTCGGTGTCGTTAGCAACCTTGTTGATGCGGCCCTCACGCCTGGGGATCGGAATTTGCGAAACGGCTGAGATGCCGGCCGAGGCTCCCAGAGAATTGGGGTCGCCGAATTTATCGCGCACGAGGTTATTCCAATACTGGTAGCCAATCAGGGCCGCAATGACCCCGATGTGGAGGATTACCGAATTGCGAAAGCCGTGCGGGCTAGCGGCGGCGGGGGCGGCTGTCATCGGTTTGGGTGACGAGGCGAACGCCAATTTTGGCATCAGTCAGTTCAGCGACCACCTTGGCAATGGGGTCGTAGGTAGTGGCTTTGTCGGCGCGAATGAAGACGAGATTCTCTTTGACCTTCTTGTTGGCCTTGACCATGGCCGCCAGTTCGTTGATGTTGACCGGCTTGTCATTGAAATAGAGTTCGCCTGTTTTCGTGATGTTGACCACGTTCAGATCCTGGGCTGAAGCTTTCTCGGTTTTTACTTTGGGAACTTCGATTTCAAGGCCAAACTGCATGGCCTGAGCGGTAAGCATGAAGATGATTAGCAATACGAGAACGACGTCGACCAGCGGGACAACGTTCATTTCAGATAGGGTTGTGCCGCCGTAGCGGCGGTTGCGACGGGAGCCGGAACTACTGTCGATAGAAAATCCCATAGTGCCTAGCCTTCGAAGCTGCGCTCCACCAGGTTCATGAATTCCAGCGCGAAATCTTCCATGCGGTTGCCGATGTCTTTGATCTGGCCGCCCAGATAGTTGTAGGCGATAGCTGCGGGGATGGCGGCAGCAAGGCCTGCGCCAGTGGCAATCAAGGCTTCGGCAATGCCTGGGCCGACGGTACGCAAACTGACGCTGGCGGACATCGAGAGGGCTTCAAAGGCGCCGATGATGCCCCAAACTGTGCCGAAGAGCCCAATGAAGGGAGTGACAGAGGCGATCGTCGCGAGCCAGTTCATGTTGCGCTCGAGCTTCTGGATCTCTTCACTGATGCCTAGTTGGAGGTTGCGCTCAATCATGGGCTTGTTACGGATTTGATTCCGCCCACGGGCCTGGCGTTCCACCTCGGCGTAACCAAAATCAAAGACCACCACCATTGGGGCGGTAGCGTTCTGTTCTGCTGCGGCAGCGATGGTATCGAAGCCGGTAGCTTTGCGGAAGGCGCGCAGAAAAGCTTTGTTGGCGGCAGTGGCTCTCTTGAGCAGGCCAAACTTGGCAAAGATGATCGACCAACTGAGTAAAGAAGAGCCGATCAAAAGTAACAAGACTGCAAAGGGGATCGGCTTTGAGGGGTCAAATAGTTCGCCCAGCTTGAGCTGAAGTAGGAAGGCAATCATTATCAAATTACATTATGGACGCCAAAGACGGCTCACTGCCAGTAAAATCAAGCTGATGCTCGTCGAATTGCTGGTCGAGAACTTTGCGGTGGCTGATCGTGTGCGGGTACGCCTGCACGCAGGATTGAATGTATTGTCGGGTGAGACCGGTAGCGGTAAGAGTCTCATCGTCGATTCGCTAGGCCTCTTGTTTGGAGGCCGAGCGAGTGCTGAGGTGGTGCGCAGCGGGGCCGAACGAGCCCGGATCGCAGGGATCTTTGAAGCCGTGCGGACTACCGAACTCGTCACGCTACTTGAGGGCGCCGGTCTTGAAATGGAGGACGGCGAGTTGCTGGTGGAGCGAGAGATTCTCTCCAGTGGCAAGAGCCGGGCCTTTGTTGGTTCGCGTGCGGTGTCGGCCGGATTCCTTAAAGAACTGCAGCCATTCCTCGGTGATATCCATGGCCAGCACGATCAGCAACGATTGTTTAGCGCGGTAGAGCAGCGGGCGATGCTCGATGAATTTGCCGGTAATGAGGCGGTGCTTGAGAAGGTAGGGACTTTGTGGAATTCCTTGCGTGCGGCCGAAGGGGAACTGCGGCAGCTGGAAGAACGCGAACAGGAGATGTTGCGGCAGCGGGACGTTTGGAGTTTCCAGAAGCAGGAGATTGAAGCTGCAGACCTGAAGCCGGGCGAAGATGTTTCGCTCGATCAGGAGTTGCGTGTGCTTGCCAATGTCGTGAAGTTGAAAGAGCAAGCAGGTGGGGCGTTTGAGGCTTTGCAGGAAGGGCCTGAGAGCGCGATGTCAGTGCTGAAGGTGGCGATCAAGCGGATTATGGAATTGCGCCGGATCGACGAGAGTCTCGATGGGGTGCTTGAGACTTTGCGCAGCGCAGAGGTTTCGATCGACGATGCGACGCGCGAGTTGAGCCGCTATCTGGGGAAGCTTGAGGCCGACCCAGGGCGCCTGCAATTTGTCGAAGGCCGCATTGGGGAAGTAGACAAACTGCGTCGCAAGTATGGCCATACGGTGGAAGAGATTCTTGCTTTCTACGATCAGGTCTGTGCGGATCTGAGTTTGGTGGAAGGTGCCGATGAGCGGCGCGATTACCTCAAGAAGCAGGTAGCGAAGCTGCGCGATGAGTATCAGAAAGCCGCGGCTGATCTGACCGCAAAGCGTAAAAAGGCAGCCGGCAAGCTGGATCAAAAGGTTGAGGGTGAGTTGAAGGACCTGAACATGGAGCGCAGCCGCTTTGTGATCTCGGTACAGGAGGCCGAGTGGAGCGTGGCCGGGATGGACGATGTGCGCTTTCTGATTTCGACGAATCTGGGTGAGGAGCCGAAGCCGCTTGAGAAAGTGGCGAGCGGCGGTGAGTTGTCGAGACTGGCTTTGGCGCTCAAGGTGTCGCTGGCGGCCAAGGGCGGAAGGACAATGGTCTTTGATGAAGTAGATGCTGGCATTGGCGGGAGTGCGGCCGAGCAGGTGGGCAAGAAGCTGAAGATGCTGGCCGAGAAGAATCAATTGTTGTGCGTGACGCACCTGGCGCAGATTGCGGCGTTTGGAGATCACCACTATTCAGTGTCAAAGAAGGAATTGAAGGGCCGTACGCACAGTGTGGTGGAAGAGCTCGACGGCGAGGCTCGCGTGAAGGAAGTGGCGCGCATGATTGGCGGGCAGCGGCTGACCGATGAGGCTGTGCGCTATGCCGAGCAGTTGATCGAGATGGGAAGCGCGATTTAGTTTTGACCTGAAACTATCTGTCCGACAGCTTGCTCGTGAAGGTGGAGGTCCATCACCAACATGGATTCGAAATCTTTATTGACCAACGTAATTGAGCAGTCGCCAGACAGACTCCGATTTATGCAGAAGCTGGGTGCCGCCACAGCGGTGCTTGGGGCTGCCAGTGCGGTTCAGGCACAAGACACTGCAATTACAGACGTGGATATTCTGCAGTTCGCCTTGAATCTGGAATACCTCGAAGCGGAATTCTATACGGTCGCCACAAGTGGGCGGTCGATTGATACGTTTGGAGTCGGAATCACCGGCGACGGAACCGCAGGGGCGACCAGCGGTGGATCTCGAGTGATCTTTAACAACTTCGGTTCCCCGGTTAGCAACATCATGGAAGAGCTTGCCTTTGATGAGCGCGCTCATGTAACGTTGCTTCGAACAGCCTTGACTGCGGCTGGCGTTATGCCTGTAGCTAAGCCCGCCATAAATTTGAACGGCCTGGGCTTCGGTTTCGGCGGTCAGGTGGATTTCATCATTTTGGCCCGAATTCTTGAGGACATCGGCGTTACAGCATATGCGGGGGCAGCACCTCTGATCACCGACAAGGCGTATCTTGGGGTGGCGGCACAGATCCTGGCTGTCGAGGCTTTCCACTCAGGCAATATTCGATTGCTGATTGCGCAAAATCGCTACAACACAACGAAGCTTGATGGGGTTGATATGCCGCCGCCGCCCACTGGTGCGCGATTCTTCCCCACAGACGACAATGCCCTTGCGGCGGTAAGAACCCCGGCGCAGGTGTTGTATCTGGCTTATGGACTCAAAGAAAATGCAACCGGTGGCGGATTCTTTCCGGCAGGCTTCAATGGGAAGTTGAAGACCTCGGGCAAATCTGCCTAGCCAAAATTCGCTATAATCGTGAGCGGTGAGGTGCGAGAGTGGTTGAATCGAACGGTCTCGAAAATCGTCGTACCCGAAAGGGTACCGTGGGTTCGAATCCCACCCTCACCGCCAGCTTTTTCCTGCGGATCTGCTCTTGATAAGCGGCTCCGCAGGTTCTCCTAAAACTCCCACCCAAAACTAAACCCTTCACCGCCAGAGTGTCATTGCAACTCTGTATATTGTGCTTTGACGTTCGGGGTCTGCCTGAATCGCCTGATGAATCTTTACGGGATCGGCTTCGGAGCCTTTGTTATCCCTCAACAAGAAGCCCTGCCTGGTCTTCTCAATTTGTATCTGAAACCACGAGCTGAGCAATGGTGCCGACTCGTCGCTGTGGTCGGAGCAGAGCCGCAAGAAGTCTTCAAAGCTGATCTCGTATCCTGTTCGCATACTCCATAGTAGGGCTCGCTTCAAATTAGATCTGGATATATGATGCGGGCATGAAGATTGCTCGTAGAACTTTACTGCTGGCCCCAATTGGTATGCGCGCGCAAGACGCCGCAGGCCGCTGGACCGAGGCGCAAGCCTGGGCCTGGTACAAGAAGCAGGGCTGGCTGGTCGGGTGCAACTACACGCCTGCTTATGCGATCAATCAACTCGAGATGTGGCAGGCCGATAGCTTCGATGCCAAGGCAATTGACCGCGAGTTGGGGCTGGCCGAAGGTATCGGCCTGAACACTCTGCGAGTCTTCCTTCATGACCTTTTGTGGACTACAGATTCCGCCGGCCTCGTAAAGCGGATAAATACCTTTCTTGGCATCTGCCAGCGGCACAAGATCAAGCCCATGTTTGTTCTCTTTGATTCGGTGTGGGACCCGCAACCCAAAGCCGGCAAGCAGCGTGCTCCCAAGCCTGGCGTACACAATTCCGGCTGGGTGCAGAGCCCGGGGGCAGAGATTCTGGGAGACCCGGCGAAGTTCGCCAAACTCGAAACTTATGTCACTGGTGTAATGTCGGCTTTTGCCAAAGACCCTCGCGTGTTGGCATGGGATCTCTGGAACGAGCCCGACAACACAAACGGCAATAGCTACAAAGCAACCGAGCTGGCTGGCAAGGCGGCTCAGGTCGAAGCCTGGATGCCCAAAGTCTTCGCCTGGGCGCGATCCACCAAGCCGGTGCAACCGCTGACGGTAGGCGTCTGGCAGGGGAAAGACTGGTCTAAAAATGAAGCGATGAGTGCCGTGGACCGGATGCTGATCGGGATGTCGGATGTAATCTCCTTCCACAACTACAGCCCGGCACCCGAGTTTGAGAAACGAATGAAGGCACTGGAGCGATTGAAGCGCCCGCTGCTCTGCACCGAATACATGGCGCGTGGTGCAGGCAGCACCTTTGAAGGCATTTTGCCGCTGGCCGCCAAGTACGATGTAGCTGCCTACAATTGGGGCTTTGTGCAGGGGAAAACGCAAACCGATCTGCCGTGGGATTCCTGGCAGAAACCCTATGTGGGGCGCGAGCCCAGCGTCTGGTTTCACGAGATCTTCCGCAAAGACGGCAAGCCTTACCGGCAGGAAGAAGTGGATCTGATCCGGAAGCTAAGCTCCGAAAAATCGCGCCGATAGTCTGATCGATTTCACTTCCAGCCATCGCTTAACCGGTTGGAGCGAATGTAATGTCAGCGGCAGTAGACCATTTAGGGGCCCACAAACTCGTCAAGGTGTTGTGTCGATTTGAAGACGCAAACGGCGCATTGTTTGAAGCTGGCGAAACCGGGCGAATTCAGCACATCCACTTCAATTGGGCCACCAGCAAAATCACGATTGAACTGATGCAGGGCGAGGATCTGAAGAAGATCATTCTGCACCAACACACCAGTAAGTCCAGCGGCCCGAGATCGGGCAATCTGCGTCAATATTTCGAAGTGACCGGAGAGCAAGTGGTTTGGGGCCCAGAGGAAGAGCGACCTCCCGTCCCAATTCAGCCTGAAGAACCGGCACCGGTTGAGCAGCCAAGCCGGTATGTCCATGACGAGTATTCGCAGCTCATTGACCGGCTGGATCGCGCAGATCAGATGGAGGAACTTGAGAGTCTGATCAAGGATCGTAACCCATATGCCTACTACGCACTGGAAATCGCGACGGTTTACCGTGGCCGGTGGCGACGCTTCAAGGCTGCTGGTGACGTAGTTCGTGCCGAGGAGGCGCGCAAGGAAGCCTCCAGTTGGGCCTATACCTTTGCCGGGTTCGCTACCAGCGGTGGGCGATGCCGGTGAAGTTTCTGGCAATCGTGGCTGGCATCATGTTGCTGGTGAGCGGGCTGATGGAATACGAGCGTCGCTGGATTCTCGACAAGTCAAAAACGGAACTGAAGACCATTGAGGGTGTTGTGATGGCGCACTGGAGGGACCGGGTGAAGCGTGCCGGCAACGGCAATTCTTACTCGCAATGGGAAGGCTTTAGCGTCGGCGACAAGCAGTTTATGTACTGTACTGATGTAACGCAGAACTACTTCTCCAATTCGCAGGGTTTGAAGTTTCATGACGGCATGCCTGTGAAGGTTTCTTACCTTGAGGTCACAACCGAAGGCAAGCTCAGGAATGAAATTACGCGGCTGGAGGCGGCCGTGCTTTTCCCCTAGGATTCTACCCTGTTCAGCGCAGCGTTCCATCGGATGCGGCGTCCGGACTTTAGTGACAGGTTGGCCATTTGCACGACGAGGGCAGCCTGAAAGCCGAGGGCGATGGGGGCCGTGGGTTTCTTGCGGGTGCGCACGCACTCGAGGAAGTTCTGGACGTGCAGGTCTGTAGCCCAGCCAAAGCCTTTGGCTGAAGTCTTCTCGATGGTGGGGCTGTCTTCGGCGCCTTCAGGGTAGACCCGGCAAGTCTCGCGGCCAATATCCATGCGGGCTTTGTCGCCATCAAGGTGATTCATCTGGTCGTTGCGGCTCTTGTACTTCATTGCGGCATAGTTGATGGAGAAGACGCCGAGGAAGTCTTCTGGATATTCCACGCTTACGACCACAGATTCTGGAGTGTCGAAGCCCGCGCGGTGCGGCTTGCCGGCGGCTGCTGTTACTGCTGTGGGGTAGCTGGCGTTCATCAATTGGTGGATGCCGTCGAAGACGTGTGCGCCCTGGTCGGCCACGATGCCACCGGCGTAGTCTGAGTAATTGCGCCAGTTGCGAAAAACGTCTGCGTTGAGAGCCGTGCGCTTCTCAAGCGGCCCCTGCCATTGTTCCCAGTCGAGTGGGCCATCGAGTTTGGCTGAGGCGGGATTACCGTTCAGATAGTTATTGAGCCACCAGGAACGCACCATACGTACTTTACCCAGCACGCCAGAAGCAACAATCTCTCTGCCCTGCTGGTAGAGATCATAGCTGCGGCGCTGCATCCCTACCTGGATGATTTGCTTTGTTTTCTTTTCGGCCTCAACCAGGGCGACGCCCTCTTCGGGGGTGCGGCAGAGCGGCTTCTCGACGTAGATCTCCGGTGTTGCGATCAGCACTGCCTGGATACTTTTATCATTGAGGAGTTCCTGATATTTTCTGTAAGCCTTGGGGGAATTGCTTTGGGCCTTGTTTGCGGTGGAGATGCCTCGTTCGAGGTTGGGCTCATAGACATCGCAGATCGCGTTGACCCGCAGTGCCGGGTCTTTTTGGAAGACCGTCATGACAAAGGTGCCGCGTCCGCCAGCGCCAATCACTCCGAGTGAAACCGGGTCTGATGGTGCAGCAGCAGCTACGGTTGTGGCCAGGAAGCCTCTACGGCTCCAGTGAAAAGTTGTCATCTGAAATTGATCCTTATGTAACCCGACCTTCATTTTCCTGAAGATTTCAAACATTACTATTTGATTGATGCTGAGTTACTACTGTCGTTCTTTCGCTTTTTTGAGTACTGTTGTGATCGCTTCGGCGCAGGATCCCGTCATGAGCGTATTGGGAACCTATCGTACTGGATCATATAACGTTGGAGCTGCCGAAATTGCCGCTCACGATCCACAGACCCAACGGCTCTTTGTAGTGAACGGAGCAGACAAAACCATCGATGTTCTGGACATGCGTAACCCGGCAAACATGACACGCATCAACCAGCTCAGCTTTGCGGCTGAAGTTGGCTTTGCGGCCAACAGTGTTGCCGTCAAGAATGGCATTGTTGCCGTCGCTGTAGAAGCTAGCCCGAAGACCGATCCCGGCTCGGTGGCCTTCTACAACGCCGACGGACGCCTTTTGAAATCGCTGAAGGTGGGCGCTCTGCCCGACATGGTGACGTTTTCTCCCGACGGCAAGAAGGTGCTGGTCGCCAACGAAGGCGAGCCTAGCGATGACTACAAAATCGATCCCGAAGGCAGTATCAGTATCATCGACATCAGCAAGGGCATTGAGGCGCTGACGCAGGCCGATGTGAAGACTGCCGATTTTCGTGCTTTCACCAAGGAAAATCTACCTGCTGGCGTAAGAGCCTTCGGCCCCGGTGCGAGTGTAGCCCAGGATATGGAGCCTGAGTACATCACCGTCACTCCAGATTCCAAGACTGCTTATGTCACCGTGCAGGAAGCCAATGCCATCGCAATTGTGGATGTAGAAACAGCGAAGGTCACCAAGTTGGTTCCTCTGGGTCTGAAACCACACTGGCTACCGGAAAACTCTCTCGACGTTAGCGACCGCGATAACAGTTTTGATCTGCGCACCTGGACCATCTGGGGCATGTACATGCCGGATGCGATTGCAGGATATGTTGCGGCAGACGGCAAATATTATGTACTGACTGCAAATGAGGGGGACTCACGAGACTATCCGGGCTATTCCGAAGTGGCGCGCGTAGCAACGTTGAGACTCGATCCGCGCCTCTATCCGAACGAAGCGGAACTGAAGTTGCCAAGCGAACTGGGGCGTCTGAATGTCACCACTGCAACCGGCGATACCGATGGCGATGGCGACATCGATATGCTGCATGTCTTTGGTGCGCGCTCTTTTTCCATCTGGGATGCCGAAGCCAAAATGGTGTACGACAGCAAGAACGATATCGAACGCCTGCAACTGACCGACTACATCGGGCTGCACAATTTGTCGCACACGAGCAACACCGCCGATGACCGCAGCGATGACAAGGGTCCTGAACCCGAGGCGATCACCACCGGCACGATTCGTGGCAAGACCTATGCCTTTATCGGGAACGAACGCCAGGGCAACATCATGATTTACGATGTAACCGACCCGAAGGCTGTCCGTTTTGCCAGCCAGTGGTGGAACCGCAATCCGGGCGCCGCGACCAACACCGCAGCAGCCGGTGATCTGGGCCCTGAAGGGATTCTCTTTATCCCGGCTAGCGAAAGCCCCAATGGCCAGCCTCTTCTTGTCGTTGCCAATGAAATTAGCGGCACCACAACTGTCTGGCAGGTGAACTAGGCTGCATTGTCCCGAGGCGTAATCCGGGGAAAAGGTGGAGAATGGGTCTACCTGCCGTGAGCTTTTAGACTTTCCGGTGGGAGAGACCCATCACCGGA
>JAPKYY010000056.1 GCA_026394095.1 Acidobacteriota bacterium
AAGACTGAGCAGTCTGCGCAGAAGAAGCTGAAGTTTGCCAAGCGTCTGCGCGTCACCGAGAGCTTCCGCAAGTCGGGCAACAAGCCCGAGTGGATGATCCTCGATGTGCTGCCGGTCATCCCGCCTGACCTTCGCCCGCTCGTTCCGCTCGACGGTGGCCGTTTTGCCACCTCCGATTTGAACGACCTCTACCGTCGCGTCATCAACCGCAACAACCGTTTGAAGAAGCTGATCGAACTTCACGCTCCCGACGTGATCGTGCGCAACGAAAAGCGCATGCTCCAGGAAGCTGTCGACGCTCTGTTTGACAACGGTCGCCGTGGCCGCGTCCTTCGTGGCGCCAACAACCGTCCGCTCAAGTCGCTCTCTGACACCCTCAAGGGTAAGCAGGGCCGCTTCCGTCAGAACCTTCTTGGTAAGCGCGTCGACTACTCGGGTCGTTCGGTTATCGTCGTTGGTCCCGAACTCAAGCTGCACCAGTGCGGTTTGCCGAAGAAGATGGCTTTGGAACTCTTCAAGCCCTTCATCTACCATCGCCTCGAACAGCGTGGGCATTGCACCACAATCAAGCAGGCCAAGGAATTGGTTGAACAGCAGGATCCCGTAGTTTGGGACATCTTGGAAGAGGTGATCAAGGATCACCCTGTCATGCTCAACCGCGCTCCAACCCTTCACCGTCTTGGCATCCAGGCTTTCGAGCCGGTGCTGGTCGAAGGTAAGGCGCTCAAGCTCCACCCGCTGGTTTGTACCGCCTTCAACGCCGACTTTGACGGCGACCAGATGGCAGTTCACATCCCGCTTTCGCCCGAAGCACAGATCGAAGCTTCCACTTTGATGCTTGCCTCGAACAACATCCTGTCCCCCGCCCACGGCGCGCCCATCGCGACGCCTTCGCAGGACATGGTGCTTGGCCTCTACTACCTCACCAAGGCCCGTCCGGGTACCAAGGGTGAAGGCCGTACCTTCGCATCTGTAGACGACGTTTTGATCGCTCTCGAAATGAGCGAAGTCGAAACACTCTCGCCGATCCGCCTCACATCAACGGCTTGCTCAAGAAGAAGGGCCTCACGCAGATGGTGCATTATTGCTACCTGCGCTTTGGTCTCCAGGCAACCGTTGCCATGCTCGACGACGTCAAGGCCCTCGGCTTCCACTACGCAACTCGCGGTGGTGTTTCCATCGGTATCGACGACATGGTCGTCCCCAGCGTCAAGCCCAAGCTTGTTGCTGATGCCGAAAAGAACGTCATCGAAGTGCAGCAGCAGTACAACGACGGTGCCATCACCAACGGCGAACGCTACAACAAGACAATCGAAATCTGGCAGCGCGCCAACGACCAGGTCTCAGACGCCATGTTCAAACTCATGGAAGAAGACGACCGCACCGGCCGCTACCTCAACCCGATTTACATCATGGCCGACTCCGGCGCCCGCGGATCGAAACAGCAGATCCGTCAGCTCTCCGGTATGCGCGGTTTGATGGCCAAGCCAAACGGCGAAATCATCGAAACCCCGATCACGGCAAACTTCCGCGAAGGCTTGAACGTACTCCAGTACTTCATCTCGACGCACGGTGCACGTAAGGGTCTTGCTGACACCGCTCTCAAGACGGCCGACTCTGGCTACCTCACCCGCCGCCTCTGCGACGTGGCTCAGGACGTCATCATCGCCGAACTCGATTGCGGCACTCAGGAAGGCATCTTCGTTGAACCCATCATCGAAGCCGGTGAAATCATCGAACCGCTCCGCGACCGTATCATTGGCCGCGTAGCGCAAGAAGCCCAAATCGACTTTGAAGGCCGCATCATCGTGCAGGCCAACGAAGAAATCACTGAAGAGAAGGCCTCCGCCATCCAGGCTGCCGGTATCGAGCGCGTCAAGATTCGCTCGGTGCTCACCTGCGAATCCAAGCGCGGCGTCTGCCAGCTCTGCTACGGTCGCAACCTCGCCACCGGCCGCATGGTCGAACGCGGCGAAGCCGTAGGCATCATCTCCGCACAGTCCATCGGCGAACCCGGCACGCAGCTCACTATGCGTACCTTCCACG
>JAPKYY010001006.1 GCA_026394095.1 Acidobacteriota bacterium
TCGGTGCTTGAGAACTCGCTCGAAGCTAAACTGGAAGCATAGTGCTTGTATCGATTGAGTCCGCAAAGCCGAAGCGTCCGGAATGGCTGAAGGCCCCGGCACCGGTTGGGGAAAATTACCGGGATCTGAAGCAGTTGGTAACCGAGCTGAAGCTGCACACGGTTTGTGAAAGTGCGGCTTGCCCGAATATAGGAGACTGCTGGAACCGGCGTACGGCTACGTTCATGATCCTGGGGAATCTCTGTACGCGTCGATGTGGGTTTTGCGCGGTGCAGAAGGGTGCGCCTTTGGCGGTGGATACGGATGAGCCGCGTCGTGTGGCTGAGGCAGTGTCGCGGATGGGTTTGAAGTTTGCTGTAATCACGAGCGTCAACCGCGATGATCAGCCCGATGGGGGAGCAGGGATTTTTGCCGCTACGATACGGGCGATTCGAGAGCGTGTGCCGGGTTGTGGTGTCGAGGTGCTGGTGCCTGATTTTCAGGGTTCGCATGAGGCAATGGATATTGTTCTCGAGGCGCGTCCGGATGTGTTGAATCACAATACGGAGACGGTGCCTCGCCTGTACAAGCAGGTGCGGTTGGGGGCGAGGTTTGAGCGGAGCCTTGAGATGCTGGCCTATGTGAAGCAGAAGAGCCCGGAGACGCCGACAAAATCTGGACTGATGCTTGGTTTGGGTGAGACGCTTGATGAGGTGCGGGAGGCGATGCGGATGTTGCGTGACCATCAGGTGGATATTCTCACCCTGGGGCAGTATTTGCGGCCTTCGGTGAAGCATCTGCCGATTGTGCGCTATGTGCCGGTTGATGATTTTGCTTCGCTTAAGGCTTATGGGGTTGAGCTTGGGTTTCGGCATGTGGAGAGTGGACCGCTAGTTCGCTCTAGCTATCACGCCGACGAAGCCGTAAAATAGGCGAAGAGATCACGAACATTGGAGACTGCACTTCAGGCTCAGCTTGCGCTTTTGCGTAAGCGCATGGAGAAGGTGGATGCGCGTTTTGTAGCCTCGCAGGAGGAGCCGCGTGTTCTGGACTCGTCGTGCCTTGGGGGAACTGAAGTAGAGACGGAGCTGGGGCGGCATCTTGAGGTGGAGCGCTTTTACCCGAACGAATACCAGCATGGGAATGTGCTTGTGGAGCGGCTGCAGGGGCTTGAGGGGCGTCGCTGGACTTATCTTGATACCGAGACCACCGGGCTTGCTGGCGGGGCGGGTACGCTGGCATTTCTGATTGGGGCGGCTAGTGTGACTCGTGAGGGGTTTGTACTGAAGCAGTGGTTTATCCGGGAGCATGGGGAGGAAGCCAGTGCGCTGCATTCGCTTGCTGCCTATTTGTCAGAGTTCGACACGCTGGTGAGCTATAACGGACGGAGTTACGATCAGCCGCTGCTGGAGACCCGTTATACGCTGGCGCGGCAGAAGACGCCTTTCTCGCGTTTGGAACATCTGGATTTGCTCTATGGAGCGAGGCGATTGTGGAAGTTGCGATTTGAGTCCTGCCGGCTGGTAGAGCTTGAGCGGCAGATCCTTGGTCACGAGCGGGTAGGGGACGTGCCAGGGGAGATGATCCCGCAGTTGTACTTTGACTTCCTTCGGACCGGGCGGGCTGACCGGCTGAAGGCTGTGCTTGAGCATAATGCGCTCGATATTCTTTCTCTTGCGTTTCTGGCTGGAGTGATTCCTGTAGCGTTTGATGATCCGCTGGCATGTCAGCTTACGCATGGAGCGGAATTGAGTGGGCTGGCGCGGTGGCTGGCGGCGCAGGACC
The DNA here is from genome assembly GCA_026394095.1 of Acidobacteriota bacterium. Classification (GTDB taxonomy): domain Bacteria; phylum Acidobacteriota; class Terriglobia; order Bryobacterales; family Bryobacteraceae; genus Bryobacter. The sequence continues at coordinate 1,765 of JAPKYY010001006.1, forward strand.
GGTTGGATGAAGCAGCTGTGCTTTATCGACGAGCCATTGATGCGCAGATGAGCGATGAGCTGATGTTTCGATGCTTGTGGGAACTTGGTTTGATTGAGAAGAAGCAATCGCGCATTAGCGAGGCGCTGACGATTTGGACTGATCTTGCACAATCGAAGAATCCTTACCGGGCGGATTCGTTGGTGGAGTTAGCCAAGCATTACGAGCACACCGAGAAGAATCTGTTCATGGCTCTTGAGTGTGCCAGCGAAGCTTTGAACTGGCATCGAAGCGTTGAGTTGTTGCACCGTCAGGAGCGGTTGCACCGTAAGATTGCTGCTTCGCGGCCGGGGCGGCTGCTCTAAGGAGAGCCCTGAGTCAAAATCCCTATTGTTACCTAGGGAGAGAATTTTCGAGTCATTGTGCACTGGCGCGGTTTAGGGTAGGAGAGGGCAGATTGAGATCTGCCAGTGCATGAGTTCTTCCTGTTCAGTTGTGCCCACCTTTGAAGCTGACGCTGCCCGTCGTTGGGAAGGCCTGGATTTGCTGCGCGGTCTTGCTGCATGCATGGTGTTTGTCTTTCACTATGCAGGAATGACAGGCCAGCATACTGCGGGGAACTTTGTGTGGGAGTGTCTGGAATCGCTGGCGTTGAAGCTTGGAAGCGTGGGCACCAATTTGTTGTTGATGCTGAGTGGATTTCTGATCAGCAAGAGTTTGTCGCGCGCATCGTTTTCCTACGGGGAATTCCTGAAGCGCAGGCTCTTGCGTATTTTTGTGCCTTATACCGCCATCGTTGGATTGACTGGCGTGTTTGTCATGGTTTTTCCCGTCTTTGCCAAGGACCATGGCGGGCAGAGCCTTGCCTCGTACTATTTGCAACAGTTGCTGTTGTGGCCGGGTTTGTTTCCGAGCCGGCCTTTGCTGACGGTGAGCTGGACGTTGAGCTACATCGTTGCCGGGTATTGTCTGGTGCCTTTGCTTGCGCTTTGGTGGGGAAGGGCCGCCGGGTTGTTGAAGCTTTGGGTTCTGGTGTTGGCCATATGCCTGGGGCTAAATGTCGTAACAGGTTTGCCGATGATCCGGGTTTGTTACATCCCGGCCGGGTGTATTCTGGCTGAACTGGTGATGAGTGATCGTGCAGCGTTAACCAGCACCGGGTCTCTTGTGAGGACGTTTGTGCTTGGGCTTGGCTTTTTGGGGCTTCGATTTGCACTCGAGTCAGGGACAGGGCAAGTGCAGAAGGTTTTGTATTTTTTCTGCGGGCTTGGTGCGGTATCGTCTCTGGCAATTCTGTCGATTTACTGGAGCAGTGTTGTGAGAGTTAATTTTCAGGCGTTGCCACTGAGAGCACTCAATTTCATCGGCAGACGCGGGTA
>JAPKYY010000996.1 GCA_026394095.1 Acidobacteriota bacterium
TTGCAAGGCCGAGTGTAATCAAAAGGCTTGAGGCGGTAGCGGGTCCGCCGTAGCCGGAAAATCCACCGCTTCCGTTTCCAGCGACAGTGCTAATCACTCCTTCGGCACTGACACGACGAACCCGCGCCTGGAGCACCTCGGAGAAGTAGAAGTTACCGGCAGGGTCAACGGCAATGCCTCCGGGGATTCCGATAGAGGCTTCTGTGGCTTTGCCCCCATCACCGGAAAATCCATTGCGTCCGTTTCCAGCCACCGTATTGATTCGGCCATCGGAAGTTATGGCCCGGATACGAGAAGAGCCGTCGGCCACCAGAATCGTGCCTTTAGAATCGATTGCAACGCCACTCGGTTCCCAAAGCTCAGCTCCTATAGCGGGACCATCGTCTCCCCTGACCCCACGTACACCGGTTCCTGCAATTGTTGAAATTCTTCCGTCCAGGGCGATGCGTCGGATCCGGTGGTGCTGTTTGTCGGCGATGACAAGACGGCCTTCGCGATCGAGGGCAATCCCGGCTGGGGAGCGCAGCAACGCCTGCAAGGCCATTTCCCCATCGCCTACCTTGTTTCCGAGCCCAATGATGGTGTCGATCCGGTAATTCTGGGCGAGGCCTGTTTGTAGGAACAGGCAAACAAAGATGAGTAAAATCAGGCGGTTCACGGCTTGTACTTCATCGGATCGTGAGATTTGTCCAGCGAGCCCAATCAAAGAGTGAGAGCTTCTGAGCATCTGTCTTTAGCTGGATGAGGATTCGCTTGCCGCGGTAGGGCGTCAGGTCGATTTCGCGTTCGCGCCATCCTGCAGATTTGACCTCGTCGGTAAATGCGCTCTTGCCATTGATCTGGAGGGAGAACTCAAGCCCTGTGTAGTCGAGAGTGGCACCAATCGAAGCTGGCGGATCGGTGAGCCCATATTCAACGGCAAGATAGTTTGCATTTTCGGGCACTTGGATCGCCGAGGTAATCAGGGTTATGCCGTTGCGGGGAGGGATAGCGACTAAAGTGACGGGCTTTGTAACTCCGCCCGAAGTTGCCTGTTCGAGCGAGCCACTGCCTTCGACGCCAAACTTCTCAGGGAGCCCGCCATAGTAGGCGCGCCAAACTTCATAAGGAAAGTCGAGGAGACTTTCGCCCACGGCAAGACGGGGCGGCGCTTCGGTGAAGGCAACAAAGGTGCCAGGAAGATTCACGCGAGCCTGCACCTGAGCGGAATTGGCCTGATCCACGGTCACTTCGGGAGAATAGCTCGATGGTGCGATTCCGTTAGGTGAGTTGAGTTGGATGGGAGCATTTGGGAAGTCAAAGCCGGTGACCAATTCCAGCCTTCCCCAACAGCCGATATCGTTGCGGTTGTTAAGAATGAGACCAGGATGAGAAAGCAACCGCAACGTCACTGTTGTGCCGCCGAAAGAGGTGAGGTCGATGGTAGATTCCTCCCATTTGCCGGGGAGCACAACTTTTCGCCATTGAGAGGTACCATTGACCTGAACGCCAAACAACATTCCGTCGGAAACACCGTTCAGATCGGCCACACCGACTTCAAACCGGAATTCCACTTTAGGCAGTTTTGGGACAGCAATCTGGTATTCGACAAACGTGGCACCGTTCAGGTTATTCCGGGTAGGCGGGATTGTCAGGAGTGCGCTGTTGCGCAGTTCTTTTCCTACTGAAGCCCGCCCAACGCTAACGAGGGCACCGTTCACCAGAGGGAATTCCCGGTCGTAGAGTACACCCTTCTTAGCTTTCGGAAGATCGGCTACGTGGTCGAACCAACGGGTCGTTGTAGCATTGACTTCAAAATACCCATACTTGCTATCGGTGAGCGATCCCAGGCCAAGCCTGTAGTGTGGTGGTAACTTTTCGATGTGAATCAGCGATTTTGGGCGAAAGGCTTCAGGAGTGAGCCAGTACTCAAAACCGGGATCAAGACCGAGCAAGGTGTTGGCATCGTAGGCTGGCCAGCCGTTGATGAACTGGTCTGTTTTGAGGGTGTTGGCATTGCGAACGCGCTCATAGACTTTTTTACCGTCCTCAACCAGCCGGACGATATTACCGTCTGTCTCAAAAGAC
>JAPKYY010000062.1 GCA_026394095.1 Acidobacteriota bacterium
GACGATCAATGCGCCGCTGGTAGCTCAAGACCGTTTAATCACCGGCCCGGGGGCTCGGGCCGACTTGCAATTTGATTACGCCACTATGGTTCGTCTGGGCGCAAACACAGAGATTCGCCTGGCTGAACTGCAATACCAGCGCTTTCAACTGAATCTGCCGGTTGGCCTTGTGACGTTTAAGGTCTGGCAGAATTCGCAGTCAGAAGTGGATATCAATACGCCTTCGGCGAGTATCCGTCCTTTGCGTAAGGGCGATTATCGCGTTCAGGTGCTCGAAGACGGCTCAACCGAAATTACAGTGCGTGATGGCGAGGTCGACATCTTTACCCCGCAGGGTTCGCGCAAGCTGGGGCAGGGCAGAACGCTCCGTATCCAGAACACAAATGGGGGCGAAGCCAGCTTCCAGACGCTCTCCGAAGCCCCCTTTGACAGCTGGGATCAGTGGAATCGCAGCCGCGATCAGGAGCTGGCCTCCTCACGCAGCAGCCGCTATTTGCCTCAAGGCGTCTATGGCGGTGAGCAGCTCGATGCTTATGGCGATTGGGTATACAGCGCCCCCTATGGCAATGTCTGGCAGCCCCGCGTGGCTGCTGGATGGGCTCCCTATCGCACGGGCCGCTGGTCGTGGCTCGATTACTACGGCTGGAGCTGGGTTAGCTACGACCCCTGGGGCTGGGCTCCTTATCACTATGGCCGTTGGTTCAACAACGGCGGCCGCTGGTGCTGGTGGCCTGGCGCAGTTGGTTCCCGCCATTACTGGTCGCCTGCTCTTGTGAGCTTCGTAGGCTTTGGCCGCGGTGGCTTTGGCGTGGGTATCGGCTTTGGCTGGGGCAATGTGGGCTGGGTCCCGCTGGCTCCTTTTGAAACCTATAACCGCTGGTATGGCCGCGGCTTCTACGGCAATCGCGGCTTCAACAACACCACCATCGTCAACAACGTAAACATTACCAACATCTACCGGAATGCCCGCGTGGATGGAGGTGTCAGCTATGTTGAAGCCCAGAACTTTAACCGGGGCATCGCTCACGAAGGTGGTAACTCCAACGGCTATCGCGCCGCTCGCAATTCAGATCTGGCCAATGCCAGCGAATTCCGCGGCCCTGTCGGAATAGCGCCCAATCGGGAAAGTGTCCGATACGCCAGCCAGGAAGGTGTCCGTGGATCGGGCATCAGCTCAAGAGAAGACCAACGCTTCACAGCCCGTCGCGAAGCAAGCCAGGTCGAGCGGGTCCCCTTTGAGCAGCAGCGGCAGAACGTCGAGAACATGGCACGTGGTTCAGGCATGATTCGCAACAGCGATGATGGTATCCGTGGTGGCTCTTCAAACGACGGTTTCCGTCGCGTCGGCGAGCGTGAAGTTCGCAGTTCAGAAAGCATCGTACAGCGCGACGACGGCGTTCGCGGTGGCGGCAACACTGCCTCAGAGCGAGTGGCCGGTGCGCGTGGCTCTGAGGGCTTCGTACAGCGCGATAACGGTGTTCGCGGTAGCGGCAATACTGCCTCAGAGCGAGTGGCTGGTGCCCGTGGCTCAGAGGGGTTTGTACAGCGCGACAACTCCGGCAGCCGGGGAAGCAGTGATGGCTTCCGGCGCCTCGGTGCCGACCAGAACACGAATGTCGATTCAGGCGTTCGTGGTAGCGGCAGCCGCAGCAATGATGGCTTCGTGCAGCGCGACCGCGGTACGCGTGGTGCTGATTCCAATGGACAGAGCGGCTGGGATCGCTTCGGCAACGCCGATGTGAATTCTGGAGTCAGAGGTAGCCGTAACTCGGACGCTTTCGTGCAGCGGGAAAGCGGTGTTCGCGGTGGGGATTCCAACGTCTACGACAGCGGCTCGCGCTCACGCGGAGTTGGCGCGGTTGATGTTAGCCCGCGCATCGTCGATCGCGGATCTGATTCCGGCGGACAGCGCCAGGGCAATGGTGATCCCTTTGGCGGTGGTGCTCGCGGACGCGATTCAAACTCCGGTTGGGATTCCTTCGGTGGAGTTCGCGGTGGATCTTCTGATAGCGGCTCACCCCGGATGCAGCAATCTGCCCCGCGCAGCATGCCCGATAGCGGACGTGGTGGCTTCGGCGGATTTGGCGGCTTCGGTGGCGGCTCAAGAGGCGGTGGTTCAGCTCCTCAGATGAGCGCCCCCTCAGGTGGTGGCGGTGGTGTTCGCGGTGGCGCCGCAGCTCCCTCCGGTGGCGGAGGTGGCGCTCGCGGCGGTGGTGCTGCTCCTGCCGGCGGATCCGGTGGAGGCGGCGGCCGTGGCGGCCGCGGTGGCAATCAGTAACTCAATTCTTTCGAGATCAGGTGGTTGATTCTTCCTGCTCTCCCCTCAACACCCGCCGGTGGGCCCTCACGCCCCCGGCGGTTTTTTTTGATTTGAAAAAGGAACCGGGGCGCGGCAGGTCCTGCCATTCTGAGTGCACCCCCGTGCAACTCAGATGGACCGTGCCGGCCCCCGGGGACGGCGGAATCGAATAGGAGAAAAGTGTGTCCGGACCGCCAAATCCAGACACTTCCGATTCCGCCAAGCTTAAAAAAAAGAAGCCGCCTGATCGCGCCAGGTTTTGTCATGCAAGGATCCACCATCCTGCATAAACCGTGGCGGGACGCACCAAGCTCTAGTGCGCTTCAGGCGGCTTCTTTGGCGTCGATCAAGGAAAAGGGGACGATACGTCTCGGTTTCCTTTGATCGAGCCCGGACATGACCGGGAAGGGAATCACATTGGAGTTGTCGCGTCCACAAAGGAGGGCGACCGACTCCGGCGCGCGTTCCGGGTTCCCGGCCAAGCTCAGTGAACGGCCTACAGGCCGTCCGATGTAAAGTTCAAGCGCCGCAACTACTTCGATCTCAAAGAGCGGGGCGAGGTGACCAAGATCCTCACCGCGGCGGAAAATTTCGTTTAATGCTACGCGCGTCTCACGACGGGCAATCTCCAGTTGCTTCTCCCTCACTTTGGTGCCAATCAGCGGCACCCAGGCATGAATGATCCGTGATTCACGCGCCAGAATTTCCCGGAACAGCTTATCGTTACGTTCGATCTCGCTCACAAACCACGAGGCGTGCGAAGGATCGTAATAATCGGCCAAATCGTGCTTTCCAAGAATCCTCAAAAGATTCGAAACCCGCGCCAGCGCATCGGGCATATCAACTTTGATATTGCGTTCAACTGTGGCAGAAGACCAGTCGTCGAGAAGATCGTAAGCGTAAGCGTCTTTTGCTTTCGGATGGTAAAGCTTGCAGGCAAGATAAGCCAGTAACTGAGCTGTCTTGGCCGTGTCGCCAAAATTCTCGACATCGGCAAACCATTGCATCTGCAGCCAGCAACGCAGAGTCTTCTGCAATTGCAGCGAAACCCTGACAGCACCCTTCATAAATCCGGCCTCGCCAT
>JAPKYY010000288.1 GCA_026394095.1 Acidobacteriota bacterium
TTCCCAGACTGTGATTGGAACCAGTATCTCCCTTGAAATCTATAGGATGCGCTGGCCAGACGGCGCTGATCGACAACAATTGCTGGAGCCGCTCGATTACGGCCAATCCCGCGAATGGAATGGGGCGAAAATCACCTGCTATCCGGCCGGACACATTCTGGGCGCGGCACAACTCCTGATTGAATATAAGAATGAGCGAGTCGTTTACACCAGTGACATTAAATTAAAAAAAACACTTTGTGGCCCAGCGACTGAAGTGATCGAGTGTGATCACCTGATTCTAGAATCTACTTTTGGATTACCGATCTTTCATTTTTTGTCGAGCGAGGAAGCAAGGCTTGAAGTTGCAAGCTTTGCCCGCGAATGCCTGGAAGATGGTGCGACTCCTGTCTTCATGGGATATCCGCTGGGCCGAGGCCAGGAGATTGTTCACTGCCTGACAAACGCGGGAATTCCAACCGCAGTTCATGGAGCGATTGCAAAGTACATTCCAGTCTACGAAGGTCAGGGCTTTTCGTTTCCAGAATGGAAAGCCTACGATTCCAGTCAGATTCAATGTAAAGCGCTTGTGGTTGTACCCGGTATGAGGCGGCAATTGGAATCTGCCGGGAAAAACATGAGAGTCGCCTACGTCTCCGGTTGGGCGCGCCTCGATAATGCCCGTTTGCGATCTGGTGCCGAGAAATTGATTCCATACAGCGATCACGGCGGCTTTGATGAATTGCTTGAGATGGTTGAGCGATCCGGCGCAAAGAAGATTGATGTGATCCACGGCTATACCGAACTGTTTGCCAGGCAGCTAAGAGACCGCGGTTTTGACGCATCGGCTCCCGCCACTGCCCGTCTTCGAAATTCTGAAGAAGAGTCGATGCAAACAGAATGACCGGATCGATGGACGAGCTGGCTCGAATTCTCGATCAGATTGCCAACACCTCAAGCCGCAACCGGAAGGTGAGTCTTCTCGCTACCTGGCTTAGAGCTCAAGCGGACACCGACCTCATGCGAGCCGTTCGCTTTATGAGTGGGCAGCCCGTGTCAGGGGTGACTGAGCGCAAGCTCAGTATTGGGCGAGCGATATTTCAGGAGGCAGCCCTGCTTGCTACCGGCATCGATGCCGAGCTCTTTCGCTTTTGTCGAGGTGAAGTTGGTGATAGCAGCGAGACGATTAGCCTGCTGCTTCAGGGCAAGACTGCTGATCTTCCCGTTAGCCTCGAAGCTGCAGAAGCGCACTACATGCGCTTGTTTGCGGCTCGAAAGGCTGCAGACAAAACGAGTCTGCTGGCTGAACTGCTTACCCGGCAGTCTGCTCTCACGACGAAGTTTTTCCTAAAAGTAATCACTGGAAGCTTTCGGATTGGATTGCAACAAAAGCTTGTTGAAGAGGCTATTGCCGAGGCCACTGGAGCAAGTCTGGCCGACGTCAGGGCTGCTGCCAATCGTACTGGAGATCTTGCAGCGGTTGCGGTTTGCGCGAGAAGAAAACAGTTGCACACGCTTGAGGCGCGCCTCTTCCATCCGCTTGAGTTTATGCTCGCGCGTCCTCTCGATGAAGCTGCGGAATTGCCTGCTTCCACCGAGTGGTTGGTGGAAGACAAATTCGACGGCATTCGCAGCCAGGTTCATTTCGACAGTGGCAAAGTGAGAATCTTTACCCGTGGCCTTGAAGACACGACGAATGCTTTTCCCGAGCTTGTTTCCGCTTTCTCGAAACTAAATGGCAGCGGAGTTGTCGATGGAGAAGTGCTCGCATGGCAAAATGACCGCGCCCTCAATTTCACGGTGCTTCAAAAGCGTCTGGCTCGAAAAAAGGTTAGCGAAAGACTGATCGAAGAGCTTCCAGTTGCCTTCATCGGTTACGACATCCTTTATCGCAACAAGCAACTTCTGTTGGATCTGCCAATTGAAGAAAGGCGCCAACAGCTCGAATCGCTCCTTGAGGGCCATCCGTTGCCGCTCCTGATTTCTGCACAACGCCTGGTGGAGGCGAACGAAGATATTGAAGCCACTTTCGCAGCCGCTCGGGCTCGAGGCAACGAAGGGCTCCTGCTCAAGCGTAAAGCCAGCCTCTATGAATCGGGTCGTCGCAGTGCAAACTGGCTTAAGGTCAAGCGAGCTTATGCCAGTCTCGATGTGGTGGTGACAGCCGCCGAGCAAGGCAGCGGGCGACGCGCTACGATGCTGAGCGACTATACCTTCGCTGTGCGCGATGGGGAGCGATTTCTCAATGTGGGCAAAGCCTATTCAGGTCTGACCGATGATGAGATACGCGATTTAACCAGGATCTTTCGCTCGATTGCCAAAGAGCGTTTCGGCAAAGTGACTCTGGTTGAGCCACAGGTTGTTCTCGAAGTCGCCTTTGACGGCTTGCAGAAAAGCCCACGTCACAAAAGCGGTTTCGCCTTGCGGTTCCCGCGCATCATCCGCTGGCGTAAGGACAAAAAATCTGAAGATGCCGATACGCTCGATCACGTAAAGGAGCTCTATGAGCGCTCGCTTGCGCAATAGGCTCTATCCGCCGCTAGCGGACTGGTTTGATAGCCGCTTTGCTGCCTTCAGCGAAATTCAAAAGCTGGCTCTTCCGCACACGCTCAAGTCAGAGAACACCTTGATTTTTGCCCCAACCGGGAGTGGCAAGACTCTGGCCGCCTTTCTCAGCGCACTTTCTACCCTGGGAAAGCTTGCATCGAGAAACAAGCTCGAGAATGCCACCTACGTCGTTTACGTCTCGCCATTACGCAGCCTCAATCGAGACATTGATCGCAACTTGAGAGCGCCTCTTGAAGCTCTCAACCAGAGTCTTCCTCAGGCCCAGCGAATCCGTCAGGAGACGCGCACAGGTGACACCTCCCTCACCGACAGGCAGAAGATGAA
>JAPKYY010000436.1 GCA_026394095.1 Acidobacteriota bacterium
ACTACGACGCAGCAGGCAACCAGATCCGCATCGGAGCGATGAACCTCACCTACGACGGCGAAGGCCGTGTAGCCGGAGCAACCAACACCGGTTCCGGTGTCGTGACCTACGACTACGATGCCGCAGACAAACGTGTAAGGTCGACCGTAAGCGGAGTCTCGACGGTCTATGTCTACGAGGCAAGCGGCGAACTCGCAGCCGAGTACGGCGTCGGTTCAGGCACGAGCGGGCCAGAATTCCTGACCGGCGATCACCTCGGCAGCGTGCGGCTGGTGACAGACGGAGCGGGAGCAGTGAAGCAGCGCCGCGATTACGGCCCCTTTGGCGAAGAACTTGAGACCGCAAGCAGAACAGCAATCCTGGGCTACGGAACAGGCGGCCAGCGGCATCGGTTCACCGGCAAAGAGAGAGATTTAGAGACGGGCCTCGATTACTTCGGGGCTCGGTACTTGGCGAGTGCTCAGGGGCGTTGGACCAGCCCTGATGCTCCGTTTGCGGACCATCAATTGGAGGATCCACAAAGTTGGAGCCTGTATGGGTATGTCCGAAACAACCCAATGAAGTTTATCGATACCAATGGTCGCGCCAAGGTCATTTTTGATGGAAAGGACAAAACCATAAAGCTCTTCGACAAAGATGGCAATCAAATTGGAACTTGGGATGCAGGAAATGTGGTTTCGTCGGAGGTGTCCCTCGGTCGGCTAGTCGATGGTGACTATGCGTTTTTGGATACTAAGGCTCCTCATACCCATGGACAAGAGAAGGATCCCAATGATAAGAACCCTGATTCAACTAAGCGAATTTTGAAGGATAGTGAAAACGGACCATTTGGGGTCTATGGTATCTTCCGCCTCAAGACTTTCAACGCGGAATCAGATGGAGAATCTCACAGTGGAGTGGGATTACATTCAGGGCGAGCCAACAAGGGGTGTCAAGCTGCTACTCTTGGCTGCGTAAGAACTGGTGATGCTGCAATGAAAAAAATCAAGGAAACTGCGGAAGGAGGCGATCCTCTCACTGTTTTGACAGTCCAGAATAATAGGACTAAAGCCGATGCACAAGCTACTAAGGCGACAAGTGACGCAAAAGCCTCAGCGGGCGGAGACAAAAAACCAAGCAAAGTCAAGAAAGTTGCACCAAATCAATGAAGTTGATTCTTCTACTGTCAGTCCTAATTGTTGCCTTGGTGATGAGTTCGGCTGAGCACTCAACCAAGTCACCCGAGCACTTTCTTGCTGGATTTAACATTTATCGATTGCCCTCGGAGGCCCAACTCATTGCCAAGTTCGGGAAACCCAGCTCTCGGCAAGTCAGGAGCGAGGAAGGCAGCGTGGAACTAACTTGGGTGAATGCTGGCTGCCATTTGAGAATTGTTACTGTATTGGAAATAGATGGGTTCACGGTGAAAGCAATTGAGGTCAGTGGGCCACGCTCATGTCAATTTCAAACCGGTCTAGGAGCACGATTAGGAGACTCAATCGAACGAGTTTCCCGGTTGTATGGTGTTTCTAGCAAGAGCCTTAGAGAAGCAAATCTTAGTTTCAGGAAAGCCACAATTTTGTTTCAAGATGAAACCCAACTATATTTGTCCTTTTCGTCGAAAGGCTTGTTGACTGCGATTCGATTAGTGAGTTCTGACTGATGTCGTCAGTGGAAGTCACCAGATAGGATGAGGAAGTTACCAGAAAGTTACCAGGAAGTTACCAGCCTGATGCGTCCCTATGCATTTCATTGGATTTTTTGCAATTTTTCCACGAGTCATCCCTAGCGTGCTTTTTCAATCCAATATTTCACCCCTGTAGCTAACTCTTTCATAAAGAACTCTTTACGCAGATTTGGTTCGCCATCTGCGATTGTAATCTTTCCCCGCTCCGCCGCCTAAATTTCTCAAAAAGCGCCAAGGGACAGGTCAATTTCAAGTCAACACCCCTTCTGGCCAGGCCCTTATGCCGTCGCGCCCGCACCTTCACCTACAACAACCTCGGCTGGCTCCTCACCGCAACCAACCCCGAATCCGGCACCATCACCTACGATCACGACGCCAACAGCAAGGTGATCAGCCGCACCTCAGCCGACAACTCCATCGTCACAATGAACTACGATGCCCTCGGCCGCATCATCCGAAAAACCTTCACCGGCCCCCGAACCAGCTCCCCGCAAACCTTCTGCTATGACGGCGATACCTACATCGGCTCCGACTGCGCAGTCGGCACCGTCCTGAACGGCCTCGGCCGCATGACCGAAGCCCGCAACGATGTCTCGTCGACGAAGTACTTAAGCTTCGATGCCGTCGGCAGAATCAAGCAGAGTCAGCAGACCACCGGCACCAGCGGCCCGCATCTCTTCGCCTATTCCTACAACCTGGCAGGCATGCGCGAGCAGATGACAATGCCCTCCACACGCGTCGTCAACACCACCTACGACGCAATGGGCCGCGTCAGCGGAGCCAACTGGGGCACCGCCCCCCGCAGCATTACCGGCATCCAGTACTGGGCCAACGGAGCCCAGAACTTGCTGAACCTCCAATTCGACTATTGCGGCACCGGGCCGCTCATAGAGTGCGCCTCCAACAACGGCAACGTAATCCGGCAACTGAGCACAGCAGGCTTGAGTTGGAATCACGGCTATTCGTACGACGGCTGGAACCGCCTAACCGGCTATACCGAAGGCGGCTCAGCGATGGAAGGCTACGGATTCGACGAATTCGGCAACCGATGGCTTACCTCGCGAAGCACGGCCCTGCCTGGGCTAACCGGCTTGGCCACAACCTCGAGCTGGTTCAACGCAAAGAACCGCCTGCTCGACCCAATACAGGCCCCAAATGAATCAACCTACTACGACGCAGCAGGCAACCAGATCCGCATCGGAGCGATGAACCTCACCTACGACGGCGAAGGCCGTGTAGCCGGGGCAACCAACACCGGTTCCGGTGTCGTGACCTACGACTACGATGCCGCAGACAAACGCGTAAGGTCGACGGTGAGCGGAGTCTCAACGGTTTATGTCTACGAGGCAAGCGGAGAACTGGCAGCCGAGTACGGCGGCAGCGCAACAACAAGCGGACCAGAATTCCTAACCGGCGATCACCTCGGCAGCGTGCGGCTCGTGACGGACGGAGCGGGAGCGGTGAAGCAGCGCCGCGATTACGGCCCATTCGGCGAAGAGCTTGAGACCGCAAGCCGAACAGCAATCCTAGGCTACGGAACAGGCGGCCAGCGGCATCGGTTCACCGGCAAGGAGAGAGATTTGGAGACCGGTCTCGATTACTTTGGGGCTCGGTATTTGGCGAGTTCTCAGGGCCGATGGACTAGCCCTGATGAATTTTCCGAAGGTGTCGGTGGAGCGTACGAGGTCGGTGGAGCAAGGCCCACAAAACCAGGCCCGCTTCCTTACGCCAATCTTGAACTTCCGCAGTCTTTGAACAAATATTCTTACGCCTTGAATAATCCGCTCAGGTATATCGACCCCGATGGTCATTGTGTTGAGGATGCCTGTCTGGCGGAGGGCGCGGCACTCATCGCTTTAGCCAAGAGTCCAGCGGGTCAGCGATTGTTACAGACGGCCGAAGCGGAGGCACAGCCGCTGTTACGTGCAGGTTCCCAGATGGCCGGTCAGGCGCTAGCCAAATCGGGCCAGGCATTGGAGCTTTTGGCCCAGCAATTCAATAGCCTCTCCAAGAACACGGAAAGGATTTTGCAAGGTCAAGCAAATGGTGCTGCTTATAGAGTCCCGGACCTATTGACTAAAGGTGCAAATGGACTTGTGAATTTTGTAGGCGAAGTGAAGGATGTAACCCGGCTTAATCTAACCAAACAACTTGGAGATCTGTTCAACTATGCCAAAGACCAAGGAACCAGCTTAAATCTTTACGTTCGGAATGGAGCGGCCTTCAGTCAAAAACTGCTCCAACAGATCTCAGATACCGGCTCCAAAGTGCACCAATATGTCGATAAAGAATGGGTGGATGTGACAAGCAAGGTACTCAAGGATCTGAAAAGATGAATTGAGGAAAGAGATAGTCGATGGCAAAGCACGATGAGATTCGCCTTCAAGTTTGGACCGAGCACTTTCTTGGGACCCGGACCAAGGGAGAGACTTTTATTGACCTTCTCCAGCGTTTGGACGGTGGTCGATGGGTTCCTGACAAATGGGGTCATTACGAGCCGGTGAGACGGGCCTATGAGGCCAGCGCGAAGGAAGCGATTCTCACCGCACTGACTGAAAGCCGCGGTGGAAGGATAGCCAATAATATTAACTTCGTCAAGGCTCGGCCTCGCGCTTCTTTTTCTCTGAACGTTTGGCGATCTAGAGTTGCGGATATGAATAGCATCTATGCCGACTTCGATGCAAAAGCATTCTTGAGTGCTGATGGCTCCACCCGCATAGGCTCGATTGTCGAAGAGTTGGTTAAGTGGAGCGGTGCGGTCTTTGCCTCAGCGAGACACACGCGGCAGGAACATTGGCGAGTTGCACAGAAGACTCCTAGAGAGCGCCTGCAGGAAATGGATTGGCTCACCTTTTTGGGCAAGCCTTATGTGGAGTTATTTGGGGGCACGGAGCGCGTGCTCAAGGCCCCATGCCATTCCGTAAAGGAGCTTAGCGGTGGCTTTGTACTAATGGCGTCAACTCGACCCGATGGCCCTGAAATGACAGATAGCAACGCAACGCTTCTCCGACTTGAAGAATTCCTTGGGGCCGATGCGTTTGCGGGAAGAGGGTACCCAGAGGTTCCTTGCCGCGTTCCGATCTTCGATTTGTCAGATACTGTCAAGCTCCCCTTGATTGAGACAAACAGCCACGAATAAAAGTTGGGGTGCGGGACAGCCTGACCCGCACCAGCGTCATCCTCCGATTTTCCTCAATGATTTCGCAAGTTTCGCCCCCATTTCCATCCACAGCACGCCTACAGACTTCCCGATCAAATCCGGCACAATCCCCCAAGTGGCATGGAATCTGCAACTTGGCACAAAACGCCAAAAGCCCGGATTTTGACCAAATCACCGTCGGGACGGGTACATCTGCACCTATCCCAAAATCACCCTGCAGCAGCCTCTCCAAGGGAAACGACAGTCGAAAGCTCGAATCACGGCGGTCCTCATTATCAGCATTTTTGACATCTCCTGCCGCCTGCCCCACTCACCTGAGAAATCGCCAGGCCAAGATGTCAGCCTCCCTAACTGAAGTCAATCCTGCCGCCGAAACCTTTAAAAAGGCCACCAGCCTGATGTGTCCCCGTGCATTTTGTTGGCTTTTTTGCATGTTTCTCGAAGCCATCCGCCAGCAACAC
>JAPKYY010000184.1 GCA_026394095.1 Acidobacteriota bacterium
CCGCCTGTCTAGTGGATGCCGGTAAAGGCTCCTCGGATGTAGAGGCGGTATATGTTGGCAATTTTGATGCGCCCTCCTTTACGGGTCAGAATCACCTGGCACCCTTTATTGCGGGTGCTGCAGGAATTCACGGGGTTCCAGCCACCCGCTTCGAGGCAGCATGCGCGTCAGGTGGCAGCGCTCTCTTCCACGCAATGCAAGCCGTGGCCAGCGGCACCTACGAGAACGTCCTGGTTTGTGGAGTCGAAAAGATGACTTCGCAGACCACTGCGAGGGTGGCGCAAATTCTCGCTGGCGCCGGCGATGCTGAACTTGAATCGAATATTGGCGCAACCTTTCCGGCAATCTTTGCGATGATCGCAAGGCGGCATATGCACCAATACGGCACCACGCGCGAGCATCTGGCCGCCGTGGCGGTGAAGAATCACTACAACGCCAGTCTGAACCCGCACGCCCACCTCAAAAAGATAATCACGCTCGAACAAGCCCTTGCGGGAAAGCCGGTGGCTGAGCCATTTACGATCTACGATTGCTCGCTGGTGAGCGACGGGGCCGCTGCGCTCTGGATCACCGCTGAGCCATCAGCGATCCGTGTTGCGGCCTGCGCCCAGGCCTCGGGGCCAGTATCGCTTGCCGACAAAGCCGACATTACAACTCTCGAAGCCACCAAGCTCGCTGCAACCAAGGCCTACAAGCAAGCCGGTATTGAGGCGAGCGACATCGACCTCGCCGAGGTGCACGACTGCTTCACCATCGCCGAATTGATCGCCATGGAAGATCTTGGCTTCATCGAAAAAGGCGGCAGCGGCCCGTGGGTAGCCTCAGGCGCCACTGGCCTCACGGGCAGTCTGCCGGTAAACACCTCTGGCGGGCTCAAGGCCAAGGGTCACCCAATTGGCGCCACCGGCGTGGCCCAGATCTGCGACCTGATTGTGCAGATGCGAGGCGAGGCTGGCGCCCGTCAGGTAGCCCGGGCCAACACCGCGCTAGCCCAGAACCTGGGCGGCAGCGGAGCCACCAGCGTCGTAACCATTCTTCAGAGGAGCTAGCATGCGACAAGCCATCGTCTATACAGAAACCGTCATTCACTCCGCACCTGAGCAATTCGCCGCCGAGGCCCCCTATCAAATCGCTGTTGTTACATTTGAAGATCAGACTCGACTTCTCGTTCGCATCTCGGGCCAGCGTGCCCAGATCGGCGATGCTGTACGTGAGGTCGAATCTCCGTTGTCTTACCCAATTTTCGAGGTCATTTCGTGAAACCTGCTTCCCGTGTCGATGCGCTTCAGCTGGAGGGCGCATTCTCTGTTCTGCAAAAAGCCCGTGCGCTCGAGGCGCAAGGCAAACACATCATCCATCTTGAAATTGGCGAGCCCGACTTTGATACGCCCAAGCATGTAGTGGAAGCGGGCAAGGCGGCTCTCGATGCCGGCTGGACTCACTATGGGCCGACGCTCGGCTACGAAGACTTCCGCCAGGCCATTGCCGCACACATTTCTGAAACACGCGGAGTGCCCATATCGAGCGCTGAAGTCTGCGTGGTACCCGGCGGCAAGCCGATGATCTTCTTCCCAATCCTCGCTCTGGTAGAGCCGGGCGACGAAGTGATCCTGCCAAACCCAAGCTTCCCCACCTACGCCAGCGCAGTGCGCTTTGCCGGGGCAACACCGATATCGATTCCGCTGGTGGAATCCCACGACTTCAGCTTCGACATGCA
>JAPKYY010000211.1 GCA_026394095.1 Acidobacteriota bacterium
CGTGAGCGGACTATCCCAAACTGTCAGTAGCTGCCGGGCTGCTTGCGGGTCGGCCTTGAAGCGAGCCAGGTTCTTGGCGTGCAGTTCGCTCAGAACCGTTTTCTCTTCTGCTGTAGCTGGCCGGCTCAAGGCACGCTCAAAGGCCCAGTCGATTTGTTGACTCAGCGTCTTGCCACCTTCACTAAGCATCTTCTGCGCAAAGACTCTGGAAGCCTCTACATAAGTAGGATCATTCAGCAGAACCAGAGCCTGCAGCGGAGTGTTCGAGTTGCTCCGGTTGACGGTGCACTCTTCCCGCGAAGGCGCATCAAAGGTCATCAGGCTCGGATGCAAAAAGGTGCGCTGCCACTGTGTGTAAAGGCCACGGGCGTAAAGGTCCCGTCCCTTGCTTGCTGCATAATCGCGTTTGGGGAAGTTGAGCGAAGCAAGATAACCTTCAGGCTGATAGGGGCGAACACTCGGGCCGCCGAAGCGCTCCGTGAGCAGTCCGGCACTAGACAAAGCAAGGTCATGCACAACTTCGGCATCCACCCTTACCCGAGCCTGACGCGCCAGCAGGCGATTCTCAGGGTCTTTCTCCAGAGCTTCCTTGGCAGGGACAGAGCTTTGACGGTAAGTCTGGCTCAGCACAATCGACCTGACCAGTCGGCGGCTATCCCAGTCGCTGCGAAACTCGCTGGCAAGATGATCGAGCAGATCAAGGTTCACCGGGCTTTCCCCTTGTGAGCCAAAGTCGTCGAGCACCTTGGTAATACCGGTGCCAAAGAAGAGGCGCCACATCCGGTTCACCTGAACACGAGCCGTGAGCGGATTGTCTTTCGAGACAATCCAGTTGGCAAGGTCAAGCCGTGTAGCGCGGCCACTGGTATTTAGCTTGCCGAATTTGACAGGGATGGCCGGCTCAACAATCGGGCCTGTTTCATCGAGAAAGTTCCCGCGCGGAAGAATGCGCGTCTCTGCTGGCTCAACAGCTTCTGTTGCCAGCACCTTCGGGATAGCAGCATCGAGATAAAAGCGCTGCTGCTCCAGGCGAGCGATCTCGTCCAACCCACCTTCCATCCACAGTCGGTGCTGCGGCAGGGTCTTTGGGTCGATCTCGCCCTCTTTGCGTAGCGCCTTCACTACAGGCTCCGGCAGGCCACCAGGGTTCTTACCATCCTTATTGCGGGATCCAGTTGTGTCCGTGCCTTCAGGCCAGGAGTGCTGGCCACTCGTGAGAGCCACGCGGAAGCGGCCAATCACCGCCTTGCGCGTAATTGAGTCATGACGGATCTTCACCGTGATGGTGTCATTGCCGTTTGCAGTAAAGCCTTCTTTAAGTCGAAGCGCCAGAAAGGGATTCTTGTTTTCGCCATAGGTAAGCACGCCCCAGCCTGTATTGGGGTCGTTGTCGATGGCAGAAAGTGGCGGCTGTTCCCACGAAGGGTCAGAGATGTTCGAAGTCGCGCTGCTGAATGCGAGGGCCTTTTTACCGTGGAGCACTTCCACCTCCGTAACCACAAGCCGGTCCCCACCACGTGAGATGCCGTTGCTGGGCAGCGTGTCGTCCTGCACCACCTCAAGGCCGAAGGCCGTGTAGGTGCCTGCTGCGGGCTTGAAGGTGACGGTGTAGGTTTCGTTGTCGGGGTTCAATCCGCTGGCCACAATGAGGCCGTTACCAGGGGCGCGGTATTGCCGCAAGATGCCGCCGACATAGGGCATCATCTCGATCTCTTCTTCGTTGTAGATCTTGAGCGTGGCGCCGTTCTGTGAGGCGGCTGTAAGAGGGCGCTGGATCTTCCAGGCGAGCTTGCCCGCTTCGTAATCCGCGAGCAGTTGCTTCTGCCAGGCTTCGTCGGTGGCCTTGGGTGTGCTGGCCTTCTTGATTGCCTCGATCCGGGCAAGGATTGCGTCCATCTTCTGCTTCTGTTCGGGGCTGGGCAGAGGCATCACGCTACCCCAGGCCTTGCTGCCACGGTCCGGCACGAGGCCCGTTTCTTTGATGTCGGCAAAGAAGGCCTTCATCGCGTAGAAGTCTTTGGCCAGCAGCGGATCAAACTTGTGATCGTGGCATTCCGCGCAGCCGAGCGTCGCGCCAAGCCAGACGGCTGACACGGTACGCACGCGGTCCGCACCGTATTTGGCCAGATATTCCTTGGGCTGCAAGCCACCTTCAGCAGAAGTGCGATTGAGGCGGTTGAACGCAGCCGCAACCTTCTGATCGGTGGTCGAGTTAGGCAACAGGTCACCGGCGAGTTGTTCGCGAGTGAAGACATCAAAGGGCTTGTTGTTCAGGTATGAGTTGAGGACGTAATCGCGATAAGGCCACGAAGGATAAAGGTTATCGCCGTGAAAGCCGGAGGTGTCGGCGTAGCGCACGGCATCCAGCCAGTGCATGGTCATCTTCTCGGCATGGGCTTTGGAGGCAAGCAACCGGTCCACCAGCTTTTCATAAGCATTGGGCGTTTTGTCGGCTAAAAATTGGTTCACCTCTATCGGGGTGGGCGGCAGGCCAGTGAGGTCCAGCGTCACACGACGGATCAGCGTGCGCCGGTCTGCTTCAGGGGCCTGCTTGAGGCCAACCTGGTTAAGCCGCGCCTGCACAAAGCTGTCGATTGATTTGCCTTCAGGCTTGCGGATAGGCTCATAAGCCCAGTGGCCTTCGTAGACGGCACCTTCGGCCACCCATCGCCGGATCGTGTCCTTCTGTTTGTCTGTGAGTTCCTTATGCGCCGAAGGAGGAGGCATCAGCCGGGCAGGGTTCGCATGAAAAACACGGGCAATGATTTGAGACTGGTCGGGGTTGCCAGGGACGATCGGCGTCCGCCCGGCGCGATTAGCCTTGGTGGCTTCTTCCCGGATATCGAGGCGAAGGTTGGCCATCCGCGAACTCTGGTCCGGCCCGTGGCAACGAAAGCAAGTGTCGGCCATGATCGGTCGGATGTCACGGTTGAAACTGACCGGCGATTGTGCAAGTACAGGGGCAGAGAGAGCCAGAAATACGAAGAGCCTCATGCCCCCATTCTATGTTTGTTGACGATAGTTTAGAGGCCGAGGTAACGGCGAACTTCGGGCTCCATCCCAGGGGCGCAGGCAACACCATTGCCCTCATAGATCGAATCCTTGCCGTTGAGGGCAAAGAACTTCGCCCCCGCTTCGCGAAGAATACAGGTAGGCGCGCAAAGATCCCACGGGGCGACACTCGGTTCCATCCAGATTTCCATGCGGCCACTGGCCACCAACATGGCATCGTAAATTCCCCCAAAGACGCGCACACACCAGAAAGTCGATAGCCATTCAAGCAGCGGCAATCCAAAAGGTGGGTTCACCGCAGCAGTAAGCTTGTTGACGCAGATCACCGCCTGCTTGGGGCTGTCGATCGTGCTGGCCTTGATGGGCGTGCCATCCCAGAACGCGCCATGGCCCTTGGCGGCATAATACATTTCACCCAGCATCGGCAGGTAGCAGATGCCTACAACCGGTTCGCCCTTCTCTTCGAGGCCAATCAGAATCGCCCAGAGGCGGTTGTTGCGTACAAAATCCCGCGTGCCGTCGATCGGGTCAATAATCCAGCGGCGGCCGCTGCTGCCCTCGCGGCTGGCGCCTTCCTCACCGAGAAAACCATCTTCAGGAAAAGCCTGAGAGAGGATGCTGACGATCAGCCTTTCGCTCTCCTTATCGGCACGGGTCACAGGCGAATCGTCAGATTTGGTTTCGGCGACAACGCCCTGGTTCAAAATGCGGATGCAGGCCTCACCCGCCTTACGGGCGGCTGATTGTGCAAAGAAAAGTTCACTTTCGTAGTTCATGCAAAACGGGATGATAACATCGTCCAAATGAGTACGCGTACCGTATTTACAGCACTGGAAGAAGCAGCAGCCAGGTATGGTGATAGCACTGCCTTGATTCAACCCATGGGCGGCGGCAAAAACGCTACCTATTCGTGGAATCAATACAAGCAAATCGTTCAGGAAATTACCTGTGGATTGCGATCTCTGGGCATTGGGCGCGGCGACGTTGTTGCCATCCAGAGTGAGACGCGTGCAGAATTCTACTTCGTCGACATGGGCATTATCTCGAACGGCTCCACCGCAGCGGCAATGTACACCGTCTACCCGCAGGGCGAAGCAATTGCGAAACTGAACGCCTGCAAGGCGAAGCTGGCCTTTGTCGAAAACCCCAAAATGCTCGCCACACTCGCAGCAAGTCTGTCCGGGGCAGAGCCCATGGACATCCGCTGGGTACTGATGACGGGTAAAGCCGATGATGTCATGACCCTCGATGACTTGCGCGAATTGGGCCGCAAGGCAATGTCTGCCGATCCACAACTCTTCTCGCGAATATATGTGGAAACAAAGCCAGAAGATTGCGCGATCATCTATCTGACTTCGGGCTCGACGGGCGAGCCAAAGATGGGCATGGTGACCCACCGCGCGATTGTCTCAAACGTAGCTGCAGCACCAGCCGTGCTGCCACTGGGCCCAACCGACATTACAATCGCCTTCCTGCCCAGCGCCCACATTACCCAACGACTGGTCTTGCAGTTGATGCCTTTGGCCTTTGGCATGGTGATCTATTTCAGCGAAAGCTTGTCCAAGTTGCCAAAAGAAATTCAAAGCGTGCAGCCCACCTTCCTGCTGGCCCCACCGCGGCTCTGGGAGCGCATCTACACCAACGTGGTAACCGAGATGAAGAAAAAGCCGCCCCTCGTGCAAAAGCTCTTCCACGGCGGCCTCGGGCTGGCACTGAAAGCGATGGATTACAAGCGGGCAGACAAGTCCGTACCCTTCTGGGTAAGCACGCCCCTCGGTTTGGTAGACAAAGTGATCTTCAGCAAAGTGCGAGAGAAGCTCGGCGGCAAGATCAAGCTGGCCGTCTCGGGCTCAGCTCCATTGGGCAAAGATCTCGCGAATTTCTTTGGTGCAATTGGCGTCAATCTGATCGAAGGCTTTGGCTTGACCGAAGGCGGCGTGACCCACATCAACCCGGTGAAGAAGCCCATTGTAGGGTCGATCGGGAAACTACTGCCAACCGTGGAATGCAAGCTGATGCCGGATGGGGAAATTGCCCTCAATGGCCCAACCTTGTTCAGTGGCTATTACAACGACCCTGAAGCCACAGCCAAGGTCTTTGCCGACGGCTGGTTATTGACCGGCGATATTGGTAGCGTGGATGCAGAGGGCTACTGGTACATCACCGGTCGCAAGAAAGAAGTACTGGTCGCATCCAATGGCAAGAAGATTTATCCAAACCGCATTGAAGGCATGTTCAAGGGAGAATCTTTGATCAGTCAGGTAGTCTTGGTTGGCGACAAGCGGTCCTTTGTGACTGCCTTGTTCAGCTTGAATCCAGCGGTGGCTGAGGCCGCGGCAGAGCCGGCAGAAGAAGTAATTCAGCGGCTGGTGAAAGAAGTCAATCGTAAGGTGGAGCCGCACGAGCAGATTCGCAAATTCAAGATTCTGCCCCGTGAACTTTCGATCGATCATGGCGAAGTGACCCCTACAATGAAGATCCGCAAGAGCATCGTGTTTGAACACTTTGCGGCTGAGATCAATGAAATGTATGCAGGCAAAGAGGAGATGAACTAGATGGGTGAAATCAGTTCAGCGCTATTGGTGAAGCCAGGGTCAAAGCTGAAGCTTGCTGACATCGACCCGGAAGCAACGCCCGGTTGTGCCAGCAAAGAAGAAGGTCAGGCCAGACTTGAGAAAAACATCAACCGTTTGAGCGTCCTGCAGTATCTGCTCTATGCTGAAGGCCGAAGATCCGTCCTGGCCGTTCTGCAGGGGATTGACGCCGGCGGCAAGGACGGCACGATTCGCAAGGTCATGTCCGGGTTGAACCCGCAGGGTGTTGTCGTCACCAGCTTTAAGGCACCAGCCGGCGAAGAAAAGGATCACGATTACCTTTGGCGTGTACACAAGGCAATGCCGCGCAAAGGGCAAATTGGAATCTTCAATCGCAGCCACTACGAGGACGTGCTGATTGTGCGCGTTCACAACATGGTGCCCAAAGAAGTTTGGAAGAAGCGTTACGAACAGATCAATCACTTTGAAGAGATGTTGCACGAGAGTGGAACAGAGATCCTCAAGTTCTTCCTCTACATTTCCAAAGATGAGCAGAAGAAGCGTTTCGAGGAGCGAATCTCAGACCCCGAGCGCAACTGGAAATTCAATATCGAAGACCTTGAAGAACGTAAGCATTGGGATGAGTACGTAGAAGCGTTCGAGGCCGCCCTTGAGAAGTGCAGCACAAGCTACGCTCCCTGGTATGTGATTCCGGCAAACCGCAAGTGGTACCGCAATCTGGCCGTTTCAGAGATCCTTCTGGAAACCCTGGAAGGCATGGCGATGCAGTATCCGAAACCTACGGCCGATCTTGAAAAGATCACCTTTGAATAGCCCAATGGCCACCAACCTCTTCACCCCGCTGCGATTGCGTGGCGTGGAGTTTCGCAATCGTATCGGTGTTTCACCGATGTGTCAGTATTCCGCAATCGACGGCTTTGTCAACGACTGGCATTTGCAGCATCTGGGCGCTCGTGCCGCTGGTGGCCCTGGGCTTGTGATTGTAGAGGCCACAGCAGTAAGTGCCGAGGTCCGTATCACCCACGGCTGCTCCGGGCTTTGGGACGACGCGCAAATCGAAGGGATGGCGCAAATTGCTGCCTTTGTGAAGTCGCAAGAGTGTGTAGCCGGGATACAGATCGGCCATGCGGGCCGCAAAGCAAGTGCGCAGTTGCCCTGGGAGGGCGGCGGCCCACTCAGTGTCGACCCTTGGCAGAGCGTTGCCCCCAGCGCAATCGCCTTTGACGACGGTTGGCATACACCACGAGAGTTGACCGTCGCAGAAATTCACGGGCTCACGCAGAGCTTTGCCGCTGCTGCCCGCCGCGCGCTAGCGGCAGGATTCCAGGTGATTGAGATTCATGGCGCGCACGGGTATTTGATGAACGAATTCCTCTCGCCATTGGTGAATCAGCGCACCGACGAGTATGGCGGGAGCTTTGAGAACCGGACGCGATTCCTGCGGGAAGTGATTGCGGCCGTCCGTAACGAATGGCCTGAAGACCTGCCTGTGTTTCTGCGGATATCGGCCTCTGATTGGGTAGAGGGTGGCTGGACAATAGACGACTCGGTGGAACTGGCGAAGATGGTAGGGCCACTTGGTGTCGACCTGATCGACTGTTCTTCGGGCGGCGCTGTAGCTTACGCAAAGATGCAGGTGGGGCCCGGCTATCAGGTACCCTTTGCCGAGGCTGTACGCAATCGCGGCGGCATTGCTACGGCAGCTGTCGGCATGATCACAGAGCCCCATCAGGCCGAGGCCATTCTCGCTGGCGGGCAGGCCGATCTGGTGCTGCTGGCTCGCGAGTTCTTGCGCAACCCCTATTGGCCGGTTCATGCAGCGCGCGCCCTGGGTGTCGAACCACGCATTCCAAACCAGTATTTACGGGCGCTTTAGCAGCTTTTCGATTCCCTCAACCATCTCGGGAATGCTCTTGATCTGACGGGCAGCCTCGTCCGGGATGTTGATGTCGAATTCGTTCTCCAGCGCGAAGAGGATGTTGATGCCGTCGAGGGAATCGAACTTGAGTTCCTCAAACGTAGCTTCACGCCCGATCAAATCGGGGCTCATCTTCTGTGTGTCGGCGATCACCTTGATGACGCGATCGGTAAGGTCTAGTCCTCGATCAGCGTCTCGGACGGTTGGTTGGTCGTGCATAGCAACTCACTGATGGTCTCAAATTTATAGCCCTGTTTCTGAAGATAAGGCAAAGCCCAGGTTAGGGCATCGAGAGTGTTCTGAATATCGGGGTTGATTTGCAGGCCTCGTCCATCATGCAGGCAGATGATTCCGCCCGGTCTGGCGCGGTCTGCAATTCGGCGGGCAACCTGGTCGGCAAGGTACTTCCAGTCAAGGCCAATGACAGTCCACATCACCCCCATCAAGTCGTGACGGGATTGCGCGGCCCCAAGCCCAAACCAGCGGCAACCGAAAGGGGCACGGAAGTACTTGGGGCGAAAGTACAGAACATCTTCAAAGGTCTGTTGAGCCGCTGCGATTTCGCGCTCAATGTAGTCTGCGCTTCGCAAGTAGAGCGGCTTGTGGCTATAGGTGTGATTGCCGATTTCGTGGCCACGGCAGAAGACTTCCTGTGCGACATCTGGCAGGCGGCGGACGTTGGCGCCGCACATAAAGAAGGTGGCGCGAACGCCATAGCGATCCAGAAGATCAAGGAGTTCGATGGTGGATTCACTGGGGCCATCGTCAAAGGTGAGGGCGAGGGTCTTCCTGCGCGTGTCACCTTTATACACGCTTGGGGCCAGCCAGTCGCACCAGGGTGCGCGCACAGCGCAAGCCATACCGGCTGCGGCAATGGAAATGGGGGTAAGCGGATTACTAAGAAGCTCAACCATACTGCGATTTACTGATCTACTGCCCACTGTACGCTGTGATCGCTGTAAACGGCCCAGGTGCCAGCTGGCTCAAGCAGCGTGAAAGTGCTCCAGGGCCCGGGTTTCCAGGGGTATTTCTCGATGACAGCCTCATTCACTTCGACGCCGAGTCCAGGCGTGCGGGGTACGATCAGGTCTCCATCCACGATATTGAGCGGCTCTTTGAGGATCTCTTCGGCCAGCGGGAATTCGTACATGATCTTCTGCCCGGGCTTGCGGTAGAGCGGGTACTCGAGCCACTCAACGACGTGTTCTGGCCAGCAAATTCCGATATGTGCAGCGGCGATGATCTCGAGCAGAGTGCCCCAACTATGGAAGGCGAAGCGTAGCTCGTTCTTTTCGATCTCTGTGAAGAGCCGGCGACCCATCCCGTAGCCGCCCTGGCAGACGACGTCGGCCTGGATGAAGTCGACACAGGGGCCATCCATCAGGTCGAGAAAGCCATCCTCTGAGTGTTCATGCTCACCCGCAGCGAGAGCGAGAATATCCTCTTCGTGCAAGGCACGGTAAAGTTCGTGCCGGTGTGGCGTGAAGGGCTCTGCTTCGAGATCCGCTTCAGGCCCCATGCCGGGACGCATCTTGTAAGCTTTAAATCCGAGCCTTACAACCTCTGCTGCTTCATCTGCGTAGTCCTGAGGCGACATATACATGCCAGCCGAGCCGTAGAGCCGGATTTTGTCCCGCACTCGGCCACCAAGGAGTTCCGATACAGGCAGGCCCTTTGCTCGCGCCGCCAGATCGTAAAGAGCAACCTCGACGGTGAAGTAAATCTTGGCCACTTGCGGGTCCTGGCCAGGCCCAAGCAAAAACTGCACACGAAGCGCATCTGGATCGGCCAGGGACTTGCCGGTGAGCCAGGGGCCAATAATATTTTCGATCATGGATTGCGCGGCTTCGCTTCCTTGCCCTGGAGCGTAACCGATGCGGCCTTTGTCACTCGTGACGCGGATGAGCATCGCGTCGCGCTTGAAGATAATGCGCTCGCCGCCGTGGTACTTGAGCTTGAGCGGCTCCGGGAAAGGGAAGCTGAGCAGGTGGGGCTCTACGCGCGCAATCCTTGACATGTTGCCATGCTATCCCATGGGCTGGTTCATACTTAGGTGGACATGAATGCTGAACAGGTTCGAGAGCGCTACGCGGGACGGGTGAATGCCCTGGAGACCAGAAAAGCTGAGGCTGAGAATGCTGCGGCCTCTTCCGGCTTGCTGATGATTGGATTGGGTGTGGCCGCAATTGCCAGCATCTACTTTGCGGTGCAGGGAGAGTTGAATTGGTGGTTGGCCGTGGCACCGCTTCCCTTGCTTGTCTTCGCAATCAGGCGCTTTAACGCCAGCCGAGATGAGGTTGGGCGACTCGCTCGCGTCTTTCGCTGGTATGAGCGTGCCATGCAAAGAGTGGCAGGGGAGTGGGTTGGTGTTGGTGCTTCGGGCGAGCGCTTTGAAGAAGCGGAGCATCCTTATGCAAGTGATTTAAGCTTATTCGGCGAGGGGTCGCTCTTTCAGCTGGTGTGTACTGCCCGCACTACGATTGGTGAGCTTGGCCTGGCAAGGTATCTCAAGGAGCCCGTAACGCTTGAGGAGAGCCGCTTGCGCCAGGAGGCTGTACTCGAGTTGCGCGAGATGTATGAACTGCGCGAAAGCGTGGTGGCAATGGGACGCTTTGAATCCTTTGAGTCGCGTTGGGAGACCTTCATTGAATGGCTGGAATTGCCGCCAATGAACTTTCACCCGATGTTGCGGGTGGGAATGATGGTCACTGTTTCCATCCTGATCCTGCTCGTGGCGGCCGGTGGATTCAAGTTTCTGAGTTGGGAGGCTGTGGCGCGGTTTGCAGTGCCGGTACTCGGAATTCAGGCAATGGTGGGGCTACAGTTTCGAGACCGCATCAGTCAAATGCAGGCCTGGCTGGGATCGGTATCAATTGAGGCAGAAGTCCTTCGCGATGGATTGGAACTACTTGAGAAACAGAATTTTAAAAGCGCAAAGCTTATTGGCCTGGTGGCCCGGGTCAAGGGCAGTGGCGCTGCGGTTCGGCACCTCGAACGGCTGCTGAGCGCGATGAGTGAACGCAACAAGGATTGGTTTTATTTGCCTTCTCTTGTTTTGGTCTTAGGTACTCAATTGGCGATTGCCATCGAAACCTGGCGGGCCAGAAATCAGGCAGCACTTCCGGACTGGCTGGCGGCGTGGGGCGAGTTTGAGGCGCTGCAATCCCTGGCGACTTATGCTTTGGAAAACTCGGACAACGTGATGCCCGAACTGGTTGCCGGTGAGGTTGTCTTTCGCGGAACAGCGATTGGGCATCCGCTCTTGCCGCTGGAATCCTGCGTGCGCAACGACATCGCCTTTGATGCCTCAACGCGGCTCTACATCATCAGTGGTTCCAATATGTCGGGCAAGAGTACGCTGCTGCGGGCGGTTGGAATCAACGCCGTACTGGCTTTTGCCGGAGCTCCCGTGCGGGCGACTGCGTTGCAGGTATCGGCGCTATCTGTGTGTGCCTCGCTCAGCATTGTCGATTCGCTGCTTAACGGCAAGTCGAAGTTCATGACCGAGATGGACCGATTGCGGATCATGATCGAGCGTGCCCGGGCAGGCGATGCTGTGTTGTTTCTGGTGGATGAGATTATGAGTGGCACAAATTCCCGGGATCGCCGCCTGGCCACCGAAGCAGTGGTGAAGACGCTGCTACAGCATGGGGCGATTGGTGCTCTTTCCACTCACGATCTGGCGTTGACTGAAATCGCCACTGAGGACTTGCACGGCGTGAATGTACACATGTGCTCAAAAGGAAATGGTGACCCGCTGGACTTCGACTATACGTTGAAGCCCGGGGTCACCACGGAATCAAATGCGATGGCGATTGCCCGCCTGGCTGGTGTCGCCTAGTTGGGGCGCTGACGGTATTTGTCGTAGAGCCGGGTATGCTTGGATTCCAGGCTCTGCTGACGGCCCTGGATGAAGAGCATCTTGATGTCGGTTTTGACTTCAAGCGGATCTCCATTGGTGACCAGGATATCGGCATACTTGCCCTTCTCAATCGAGCCGTACTTGTCTCCGATACCCCAGATCTCTGCGGCACTCAGTGTGATTGCCTTGAGTGCTTCATCGTAGGGCAGGCCGTAGGATGAGGCGCTGGCTGCTTCAAACGCGATGTTGCGGGCGAACTGATTCTGGAAGCTGCCGAAGGCGAACTTGACGCCAGCCTTGTGGAGCTGTGAGGGTAGTGAGTAGTTGAAGTCGTAGGACATGTCTGCCTCAGGCGGCAACTGAGTTACCGGGCCGAGAATGCAGGGGATCTTCTTCTTCGCAATCTCTTCTGTCGCCTTGCCTGGCTCGCGTACGTCGGCGAGGATGATCTTCACTTTCTCCTCTTCTGCGAACTTGATGGCAGCGAGGATTTCACGCTCCTTGGATGCGGTGATCATAAGGGGAGCCTTGCCTTCAAAGAGCGGGATCATCGCATCAAAACGAACGTTTGTCTTGAGCCCCGGGGTCTTGGCAGTTTTGGCCTGCATGTAGGTGCGGGCTTCGCTGAAGAAGCGCTTGATCTCCTGCATCTGTGTGTCGAAGCGGCGCTTGGATTCAGCGAATGAGCCACGGCTGAACTGGAAGGTGTCGAAATCAAAAGTGCGCGATTGCATTGTGGGGAAGCGCATCTGATAAGCCGCAGTGCGGTTGATCTCCATCTCTTCATAGGTATAACCGTCGAGGTGGATCAGAGCCGCCTGACCCATGATGATGCCGGTGCCGCCACCGCCGAAGCCGCCTCCGCCAGGGAGTGTCAGGACGGTTGAGATGCCGTTGGCGCGAACAACCGGTATGTGTTCAGTCTCAGGGTTGATGGCGACGATGGCGCGGAGTTGCGGGTTGAAGTCACCAAGCTCACCGGTATCGTTGGTCTCGCGGATCGAGGAGATCTCAGAGAGGCCGATGTTAGTGGCTGAGTTGATGATGCCGGGGTAAACCTGCAGGCCTTTGCCATCAATGACGCGGACGCCTTTCGGGGCGGACTTGGCACCGATGTCGGCGATCTTGCCGTCTACGACCAGCAGGGTGGTGTTGTCGATCTTGGGGCTCGAGACGGGAAAGACCGTTACGCCCTTGAGAAAGAAGCTGTCTTTGTCGCTGGCGAAAAGAGCAGCGCTAACCAGGAGAATACTCAGGAAACGCATGTTATTGGGGCCTCCTTGTGGCCGGAGTCTGCCGGCGCAGTTTGTCTTCGAGCGCTTTCTTCTGCGCTTCGATCTTGACGCGGGCACTGGCGTCGTCATCGCGGTCAAAGTACTTCACGCCGTCGATGTAGACCTGCTGGGCACGGGCGAAGCTCGAGAGCGGGTGCTTGTCCCAGATGACGAAGTCGGCGTCTTTGCCAACTTCAATCGAGCCGACATACTTGTCGACCTGGAGGTGGATGGCCGGGTTGATCGTAACCAGCTTGAGTGCCTCTTCTTCGGTGAGGCCACCGTACTTCATCGTCTTGGCAGCTTCAGTGTTAAGGCGGCGGATGGTGTCGGCGGAATCTGAGTTCACGCTGGCGAGGACGCCTTTGCGGGCCATGATGGCCATATTGTAGGGGATTGCGTCGTAGGCTTCGATCTTGAAGGCCCACCAGTCGCTGAAGCCTGCTCCGGCCGAGCCGTGCTTGGCCATTTCTTTGGCAACTTTGTAGCCTTCGAGGATGTGCTCGAAGCTGGTGATCTTGAAGCCAATTTGCTCAGCGATTCGGATCATCATCAGAATCTCGTCAGCCCGGTAGGCGTGTACGTGGACAAGGCGCTTGCCTTCGAGTACCTCTACGAGCGGCTCCAGTTGGAGGTCGCGGCGCGGCGGAATCACTGCTTCGCCTTTGGCCTTTTTGGCTTCGTAGTCTTTCCAGGACTGGCGATATTCTTTGGCTTTCGTGAAGGCCTCGACGTAGACATCTTCGATGCCCATGCGGGTGGCAGGGTAGCGGAGAGTGTTGACGTTGGCTGCACCGACGCGGCCACCGGTGGGGTTGCCCTGGCGCTTGGGGTTTTCGCCAAGGGCGAATTTGATGCTGGGTTGGGCCTTATCCCAGAACATCTCCTCGGCCTTCTTGCCCCAGCGGAGCTTGATCAGGCTGTTCTGGCCGCCGATGGCGTTGGCGCTGCCGTGCAGGACGTTGGCGATGGTGGTGCCGCCGGCGATGGCGCGGTAGATGGCGACGTCTTCGGGGTTCAGCACATCTTCGATGCGCACCATGGAGGAGACCGAGATGGAACCTTCGTTGATCGAATCGGCAGCAATGTGGGAGTGGCTATCGATGATGCCGGGCAGGATGAACTGGCCCGAGGCGTCGATGACCTTGGCGCCGGGCGGCACCATCACTTTCTCGCCAACCTCTTTGATCTTGCCGTTCTCGACGAGGATTGAGCCCTTGATGGTGCCCTTGGTTACGGTAAGGATGTTGGCGTTCTGGACGACCAGCGGGGGATCGGCCGCGAGCAGGAGACAAGGTAGTAGCAGGAGTGAAAATTTCATCGTGAGAACTCCGGACGTTGGGGTGTTTCTTCTGGTGCGGGGTCGAACTTGACGCCGTCAATCAGGACAAATTGCACGCGGGTGGAATCCTGGAAGAGATCTCCCTTTGTGATGGTGAGGTTCGCGATTTTGCCTTTCTCAATAGAGCCGAGTCGGCTTTGGATGCCGTAGATCTCGGCGGCTGAGAGGGTCATGGCTCGCAGTGCTTCGGCTGCAGGGAGGCCAGCGTCAATGGCCTTCTTCACCGCGCGGATGGTGGCAGCGGGAGTGTCTACTCCGATGCTCGAGAAAGTAAACTTGACTCCGGCTTTGGCGAGGACGCCGGGTGTCGAGGCAGCTTTATCGCGCAACTCCAGCACCTTGATGTCCTCGTGATCTTCGGGGTCCTGATCGCGTGGGGCTTCGGGCCAGCGCAGGTTGACGATTGCAGCCACTCCGGCTTTGGCGATCTCGTCGCCGCGACGGAAGCCTTCATGCAAGCCGTAGAGTACCGGCTTGGTCGGGAAGTCTTTTGTGAGGCGGATCATCCGGTCGATTTCATATGCGCGTACGGCAGGGAAGAGTGTGCGTGGGGCTTCGATGATGCCTTCGAGAGCGCGCTCATAGGCGGGCCGGGCCAGTTGCGGGTTCTTCGCGAACATCTCGTTGGCCGACTTGTAATGCTCGGCGTCGATGTAGGTTTGGCGCAGGTAGGCGATGACGCCCATCAGCGAGTTGGGGAAGCCTCCACCGCGGTTGGTGGCAAGGGTCGTGTAGATCCCAACTGAGGGTGCGACGATCATCTGCCCGGCGCGCTCGGCAGCCAGGTTGATCACCGCACCTTGACCGGCGAAGATACCGGAGGTGGGGAAGGTGACGGCGCTGGTGAAGCCGGCGGCGCGTGCCAGCGGCAGGCGGCGGTCTGTTGTCTTGACCAGGTCTGCGGCTTTGATCCAGGGCGTGGTGAGGGGACGATCTTCAGGCCCACGCGAAATGGTTGCCGCAGGTGCCGGTGCCGGGCCGCCAGCACCGCGGCCCTGAGGCAAAGCCAGACCTGCGGTGGGAGCTGCATCGAGACCGAGAGTGGAGAGGCCGTCGATGAGGCCCGGGTATACCGTGAGGCCTTCCCCTTCGATGATCTGTGCCCCTGCAGGCGCTGCGATCGATTCGCCAACGGCAGTGATAAAGCCGTCCTCGACAAGGACTGCGCCCCTGGCAAGAATGGGTCCGCTGACCGGGACGATTTTTGCGTTTCTGATGAGTATCGGAGGCCTGCCCTGCGCGAAAAGACCGGAGGCGGTCAGGGCGCAGGCGGCGGATTTGAGAAAATGTCGGCGCCGTATCGTCATATGGATTGCTAAAGTATAGAAGATTTCCTATTCATGCCCATAACTTATAGTCAAGCTGGCGTCAGCATCGAAGAAGGCGAAAAAACCGTCGAGTCGATCAAGGATGCCGCCAAAAGAACCTTCTCTTCCAACGTGCTTACGGGCATTGGTAGTTTTGGCGCTGCTTTCCGTATCAAAGGTTACAAGCAGCCCGTTTTGATCTCGAGTGCCGACGGAATCGGTACGAAGCTCAAGGTCGCCATTGCCGCCAAGAAGCACGATACGGTTGGCGAGTGCCTGGTGAACCATTGTGTCAACGACATCATGGTGCAGGGGGCAGAACCGTTGTTCTTTCTCGATTACTTCGCCATGGGGGAACTCGATTCTGCTATTGCTTCGAGCGTGATCCGCGGCATCGCCCGTGGTTGTGAGCGCAATGCGTGCGCACTCATTGGCGGCGAAACGGCTGAGATGCCGGGGCTCTACAAGAAAGGCGAGTACGACGTCGCAGGCTTTATTGTTGGCGCTTGTGAAGAAAAGCAACTGATCACCGGTGCGACGATTGCCCCGGGGGATGTGCTGCTCGGGCTACCTAGCGACGGGTTGCATACCAATGGGTATTCACTCGCCCGCAAGCTGCTGTTCGAGGTAGCGAAGTACAAGGTGACGACCGTGTTGCCAGAGCTTGGCGAGAGCGTGGGCGATGCGTTGCTGCGGGTGCATTTGAGCTATGCCAATGCCCTTCGGGCGCTGCGCAAGATCAAGGTGCTCAAGGGTGCCGCGCACATCACGGGTGGTGGCATTACCGACAACACGCCGCGCATGCTTCCGGCCGGGACGAACGCAAAGATTGTGAAGAAGAGCTGGAAGGTTCCGGCTTTGTTTGAATTGCTGCGCGAGATCGGACAGGTGCCTGAGGATGACTGGCGCCGCACCTTCAATCTCGGGATTGGGATGATTGTTTGTGTTGCCGCTGCGGATGTTGAGAAGTCAACCAAGGCGCTGGTGAAGGCCGGCTTTGCTCCGGTTGAAGTGGGCCGCGTGGTGAAGGGCAAGAAGACTGAGAAGCCAAAGGTGATCTACGCGTGAAGCGTATCGGCATCCTGTTGAGCGGCCGCGGATCGAACTTTCAGGCGATCCATCGGGCGGTAGAACGGGGTGAGGTACAGGCCGAGATTGCCTGCGTGATCTCGAATGTGCCGGATGCGGGTGGCGTCGCTTATGCGCGAGAGAAGGGCTTGCCGGTGCATGCGCTTTCGTCTCGTGGGGTGCCGCGGGCCGAGTTTGATCAGCAGGTGATTCGGATCCTCAACGATGCCGGGGTGGATCTGGTGTGTCTGGCTGGCTATATGCGGTTATTGAGCAAGGAGTTCATTGCTGCCTTTGCCGGGCGGATTGTGAATATTCACCCGTCGCTGCTGCCGGCTTTTCCTGGCTTGCATGCGCAGAAGCAAGCTTTTGATGCAGGGGTGAAGGTAACAGGATGTACCGTCCATTGGGTGGACGAGGGACTGGATACGGGGCCGATCATTGCTCAGGCCGAAGTTACAGTGCAGCCGGATGACACGGAAGAGACTCTTAGCGCACGAATTCTAGAGCAAGAGCACAGGCTGTATCCGGCCACGATTCAGGCGATTTTGCATCTAAGGTAAATTTCTGGCAGTATTTGGACAGCTTTTGCGCTTTAGTTGACTAGAGGAAGGTGTAGATCCATGCTCATTGATCGCTCCCTGATTGAAGGTTCTGCCAAGCGGCTGGACTTTTCCCCATCGAAACTAGACCAGACGCTCGGGGATGGCCCCCTTGATCTGAGCTCAACGCAAAGGTCGAAGAGATTCCGGCAGGTAACCGAAGAGAACCAGGACCCCGCGGTTGCGGCCTCAGCTCTTGAGCGGATCGTTGGCGGGAACGATCTTGTCGGGATCAATTACCTCTCGAAAGGTATGGCGGCATCGCGGCCGGTTTGCCGGATTCAACTGAAGGACGCCAATTCGCGGCTGGTGGGTTATGCGACGGGCTTTCTGATTGGGCCTGGATTGCTGATGACCAATCACCACGTGTTTGGGGTAGCCGGGGATGCGGTGAACTCGCTGCTGGATTTCGACTATGAGCAGGACCTGACGGGGAAGGATCGACCGCTGATTCAATTTCGACTGGCACCGAACCAATTCTTCTATGCCAACAAGCAGCTTGATTTTGCGGTGTGTGCGGTGAGCCCGAAGTCTGTTGATGGCACGCGGGAGCTGAAGGATTGGGGCTGGCTCTTTCTGGACGGGGAGCCAGGGAAGGCTGACCTTGGTGAGTACCTGACGATCATCCAGCATCCGGCGGGGCAGAAGAAGCAGGTTTGTGTGCGTGAGAACAAGCTGTTGAAGCTTCAGGCAGACACGCTTTGGTATATGACCGATACGCTGGGCGGGTCTTCAGGCTCGCCGGCTTTCAACCGGTTCTGGCAGGTGGTGGCGCTGCATCATAGCGGGGTACCGAAGACGAATTCTAAGGGGCAGTGGCTGACTCGGGACGGCAAGGTGTGGATGGAAGGGATGGATGAATCGCTGGTGGACTGGATCGCGAATGAGGGGATTCGAATCAGCTCGATCGTTAAGGATTTGAAGGCGAAGTTTGGGACGAATGCCGTGGTGAAGGCGGCGCTGGAATCGGGCCCGTTTGTGGCGAATGAGTCGGTATCTGTCTCGAGGCCGGCTGGCGCAAACTTGTGGGTGGAACAGGACGGGAGCGGCACGAGTCTGGTTGTGCCGTTGCGGATCCCGATTGATTTGGTGCAGCGGTCGATGCCCGCTGTGGTGAGTAGTGAGGACCCGGCTCCGGTGGTGGTGGATTCGCCTGGGGTGCTGGTTGAAGCGGTGAATATCGATCAATCGACGCTGGGTTCGCGGCCCGGGTACAAGCCTAATTTTCTCGGGAGCGGCAAGTTGCTTGTGCCATTGCCCAAGATTCCGGCTGGGCTGAAATCGCAGGTGGCGACACTTAGTGGCAAGGCTAGCGAGTCGGAGTTGAAGTATTTCAACTACAGCGTAGTGATGAACAAGAAGCGCAAGCTGGCTTTCTTTGCGGCGGTAAACATTGATGGTGATGGGCAACAGGATGTTGGCAAGCGCGAGGGTGATTCGTGGTTGCGGGATCCGCGGATTGACGCTGCTGCGCAGGTTGGGGATGAGTATTACGGCAAGCAGAAATTGTTTGAAGTGGATCGTACGAAGAACCCCTTCGACCGTGGGCATCTGGTGAGGCGTCTTGATGCGACTTGGGGCAAGACGGTGGAAGAGGCGAAGATGCATGGAGATGATTCGTTTCACTTCACCAATTGCACGCCGCAGTTTTTCAAGTTCAACCAGGGGGCGAAGCTGTGGCTCGGCCTTGAAGAGTTTGTTTTGGGCCAGGCGATTGATGGCAAACGGAAATTGTGTGTGATGAATGGGCCGATCTTTGATGGCCCGGTGGCGCCGAAGGGCAAGTTGCCTAAGCCGGGCGGGAA
Organism: Acidobacteriota bacterium; assembly: GCA_026394095.1. Classification (GTDB taxonomy): domain Bacteria; phylum Acidobacteriota; class Terriglobia; order Bryobacterales; family Bryobacteraceae; genus Bryobacter. The sequence goes on from JAPKYY010000211.1 coordinate 18,746, forward strand.
GAAGGCTGCCGACCCGAAGTTTGGCGGGCTGCCGATACCGAAATTCTTCTGGAAGCTCATGGTTGGGGTGAAGGGCGGAAAACTGGCGGCTTCGGCCTATCTTTTGAGCCAGCAGGATCAGGTGCAGGGCATTGACCGCATTCATGAGTCGGATCTGCTGGAGAAATTGACTGCGGCCGAGGCAAGGGTCTTCCAGATTTCGATCGCAGATCTGGCGAAGTTCAGCGGCCTTGATTTTGGAGCGCTGGCTGCGGCGGACACGATGGTGGCGGCAGCAGGTGGGGTTCGCGAGATCCAGATGGTTGAGGAGATCGAGCTGCAATAAGACGTGGCTGTGGTGTCGGCTGTGGTGTCAGCTGTGGTGTCAGCATCGATTGGCCTTGGCCAGCGAGAAGAACCGGATCAAGAAGGTGGTGCACGATGCTAACGTGAAGCTGAGTAGCGTGCTGACGAGTCTTTCCAGGGTATCTGGGCAAGCGCCGGAAGTGCTTCAGCAAGCCCTCGCCGAGCTTGGCGCAGGTTCAGCTGAGCCCAAGCGCGAGGGTGCCCGGAAAAAAGGCGCAGTTCGGCTGAAGGCTTACTGAAGCAGTTCGTAAATATAAGCAAATTGTCAAATAACCTGCGCGGCGGCCAGAGGATTTGAGTCCCTGGTGGCACTGCCCCGCGCGACTAGAGGTAGCTTTTGGCTTTGATCCTCGTTTTCAGTAGAGTTGCCGCTTGAAGTTGGAATCCCCACC
>JAPKYY010000605.1 GCA_026394095.1 Acidobacteriota bacterium
ATCCATTGTGCTTCGCCGAAGAGTTTGGCGGGCTTGGGCGGGATGGGGGGATCGACATCAGCTACAACGACTGCGGGCTGGCCGGGAGCGGCCGGGGGCTGGACAGACCAGACGGGAGCAGGGATGCCGACCTGGGATTCAGACGATTTGAGCATGCCGGGGTTGAGCGGGTCTGCAACGAGCCAACGATAGACGACGCTGGTTGCGTTGCCGGCAACGCCGAGGCCAAAGTGTTCGCAGCCGCTGGTTTCATAGCCGAAGGTGCCGATGACGCACTGGTGGCCGGTCATGACGGTGGGCTTGATGGCCATGGGAGTGCCGGTGACGAAGGTCCCGGTAAGTGGGTTGTAAGGAGACATCCAGCGGATGAGCATGCCGGCGCCGTTGGGCATGGGGGTGACGGTGGGATTGCCGTAGCGGTTCCAGTTGTAGTAGCTGGTGATGCCGGTGGAGCCGTGGAATTCGATTTCGAAGCCGTGGACTTCGTGGCCGGTATCGTTGACGACGTCAAAGTTTGAGTTGGTTCCGTAGACAGAGACTTGGGCGGACGCTGAGGCGGCGAGGGCAAGAGTGCTGAAGGCGGTTAGGGCGAGACGAGAGAACGTTGAGAGTTCAGACCTGATCATTATGTGTTCCAATCCTGAAGAAATGTGAGCTTATGTTGCCCACTGCATTGTTAGGACAGGGCGGGAAGAGGATTGGAACAGAAAACTGAAAGTTTCTTTCGGATGGGGTTTTCGGGGTGGTCGGCTCAGAGGAAGAGGTCGACGCTTTTTTTGAAAAAGGCTGCCAACTTTTTGGCTTGCTCTTTGCTGATCGCTCTTTTGCCAGAGAGGAGTTCTGATACACGGCTTCTGGAGCCCAGGATGGGCAGGAGCGCGCTGGGATCTTTGCCTTGCTGCTCGAGAAGGTAGGCCACCATTTGATGCGGTGCGATTTGCGGGATAGGATATTGCCGCTGCTCGAAATCGTGAACGAGGTTGACTAGTAATTCCAGCAGCGCATCCTCTTCAGGGCTGAGATGGTTCTCTCCCTTTTGCATGAGGCCTTCAATACAGGACAAGAGCCTGTTGTTTTCGGCTTCCGACTTGATGATGGTGGGTCTGGTTGCGGCCAGTAATTTACCGTAATGCTTTTGGTCGAGATCGACTGTAAGAGTGCTCATCGCTTCCATGCTCCTTTGTCGTATTCCTTGTGCGTCAACACTGCCTTGATATAGACAATTTCTCTATGGTATTGAACGAATGCGATCAGACGATACTTGTTTCCGCCAATATTGAAGACGGTGAGGTCGTCAACGAAGTCAGCCGAATTGAAGCTAGACCGAAGGTCGGCAGGTGTTAGCCAAGTAGATGCTTCGGTGGCCTTTGCCCAGTGCAAAAGAGGTTGTAGCGCATCCGGGTACCGGTCTGCGAATTCCCGAATCGTTCGCCGGCTGATCACTCGCACTAGTTGATGTTCCCAAATTGGGAACGGCTTGTCAAGTAGGGGGGCTACTAGACGCTCCAATACTGCCGGACTAAGACGAAAGCAGTTGCGCCCATGCAGGCCCCGATACAAGTGTTGAACTCAGCGTGAGGATTTTGGTTTGAAACTTGCCCTATATCTTGGTGTTCCGGTCCTGGTCGTCCTCCTTGCGCCGATTCTGTTTCTGCTTTTGATGACGCGTGGTGATTTGAGGATCAGCTTTGGTGCGGCTCGGCCTATGGTTTGGGAAGACGCTGGCGGAGGACTTGAGAAGGGTAGGGGCGTCCTCTGTGGGTCCTTTCATCATGGCATCTGGGTAGTTCCCGAAGGGAATCCCTGTGTTCATCCGACGTCTCAAGCCGGGCCGCATATTCATTTCAACTCGCCGAATCCAGGGCTTGGAGAGTGGTACAAATGTGTTGATTGCGATTGGTCCCTTGTTTCACGACAAGGTGATGATGGCGTGCTTGTCGAGATGACTGGTGAGTTG
>JAPKYY010000777.1 GCA_026394095.1 Acidobacteriota bacterium
CTCTTGCGGGTGATCTCCGAGGAAGTTACGGAGATGAGCGCGGCTTTTTCGACTTTGGACGATTTGCGGGATACGCTGCATGAGTTTCAGCGGGTGCAGGGATTTGGACGGGGGATTGCAGCGATCCAGATTGGGGTGCCGCAACGGGTGATTTATATCGAAATTGGGGGAGAAAGTTTTGAATTGATCAACCCGGTGTTGACGCGGATGAGTGCCGGGAAGTTCAGGATGTGGGATGACTGCTTTAGTTTTCCGAATTTAATGGTGGAGCTGGAGCGGAGCGAGTCTGTGACGTTGCGGTATCAGGATCGGGGTGGAGTTTGGCGCGAAATTGAGGCTGAAGGGGCTTTTTCTGAGCTTTTGCAGCATGAGGTGGATCATCTCGACGGGGTCTTGTCGATTGACCGGGCGCTGAACCCGAGGGAGTCATTTATGAATCGGACGCAGTACCTGAGAACTTTAGAAAAAAATCCACTTAGGACTTCCTAGGGTAATTTTTGCGAAATGCAATTATAATCGGCTTGCGAAGTATGGCCGATAACATAAGCATGCAGAATCGGAGAATGAATCCGCGGATGTTGTGCGCAGATCTTGTGAAGATCGAGTGGCGCGACAAAAGCGGTGTAGCCCACACTGTTGTGGCGAATCTGGAGGACATCTCCTTGTCTGGAGCCTGTCTTCAGCTTGAGGAAGACGTTCCTCTGCAAAGCATTGTGACGATGACACACGATAAGGCAACGTATGAAGGCCGGGTTCGGTACTGCATCTTCAAGGACATCGGGTACTTTTTGGGTGTGGAGTTTGAACCGGGCTATCGCTGGAGTGCCAAGGAATTCAAGCCCATGCACTTGCTGGATCCGCGGCGTCTCGGCGGATTGAGGGACGAAGGCAGCAGCAATGCTGCTCAGCGCGGGATTGCCAGCTAGCTAAATTTGTACTGCCCGGGGATGGGTAGCGGCGGGGCTTCCATCTTGAGGTCGAAGCCGAATTCTTTGGGGCTGCGATCGAGGGTGGAGTTGAGGATCTGGTCCCAGGTGATTTCCTGGCCGGAGTAGGCGCTCTCGCGGGCCATGATGCAGGTAAGGGTGCTTTCAGCAACCGTCATTGCATGGTTGATGAAGGGGCCATCTCCACGAATGGATTTGGTCAGTGCCACGTGTTCGGCAACGTAGGGGTTGATGTCCTTGGTGCCGAGGTCGCGGCAGTTGGACTTTCCTTTCGCGCCGATGATGAGTTCGCTGACGTTGGTGTAGAGACCTTTGGGGAACTGCCGGCACTGGCTGGAGAGGCGAACGCCATTGGCATATTCAAAGTCTGCTGAGATGTGATCGTAGATTCCGCCGTGGACTTCGTCGCGCGGACGCCAGACTGCGCCTCCAGTGGCCACTACTTTGATGGGATGGGAACCCATCACCCAGTTGATGACATCGATGTTGTGCAGGTGTTGTTCTACGATTTGATCGCCGGAGAGCCAGACGTTGGAATACCAGTTGCGGTGCTGCCAGGCCATGTCGCCCCACTTGGGGTCGCGGCCCTTTGGCTGCTGGATTACGGGAGTGCCTACCCAGTAGGCGTAGGCGGCGCGGATATCGCCGATCTGGCCGGACTGGATCTTCTCTACGGTTTCGACATATTCGCGCTGGAAGCGGCGTTGGGCACCGGAGATGACGGTGAGCTTTTTCTCTTCGCTCTTTTTGGCGGCGGCCATGAAGCGGCGGATGCCGGCGGGGTCTGTGGCGAAGGGCTTTTCGCAGAAGACGTGTTTGCCTGCTTCGACGGCGGCTTCAAAGTGCATGGGGCGGTAGCCGGGCGGGGTGCAGAGCATGACGATGTCGACGTCGCTTGCGATCACCTTCTTGTAGGCGTCAAAGCCGGTGAAGTGGTGTTCGGGGTCGACCTTGATGCGGTCGTGGGTTTTGGGGAAGCGGTTGGCGTCGCGGAGCCAGGCGAGGTTGGATTCGAGTTTGTCTTCGAAGAGATCGCCGATGACAGTAAGGTCGACGTTGGGGTCTGCCGATAGGAGGTCTACGACTGCCTGGCGGCCACGGCCGCCTGCGCCGATCAAGCCGGCCTTGAGTTTGGCTGGGCCTGCGCCGCGAACCAGTTCTGGACGGACGATGGTGAAAGCGCCGGCGGTTAAAAAGGCCCGGCGGTCTTTCAGCGATTGAGGTAAATTAGGAAACTCCATGTCTCGGACTACTGCAACTAATCATATCCCGCCCAGTGGCGTTTACGCAGCGGCTGTTACGCCGTTTCGTGAAAGGTCGAACTATGTCGACCTGGGCGCGGCGATGGAGATTCTGGATTTTCTTGAGGGGTCGCCGGCCAAGGGGATCAGCATCTTTGGTACGACTGGGAACTTTTTGCATTTTGATGTGGAAGAGCGCGAGAAGCTGGTGAGCTTTGGGGTGAAGCGTTGCCGGAAGCCGGTGATTGTGGGGATTGCGCATTCGACTCTCGATGTGACGGTGTATCTGGCCGAGCAGGCCGCTGGGGCTGGAGCTTCGGCTGCGTTGGTTTTGCCGCCCTATTACTTTCGCTATAGTGTGGCGCAACTGGAAGACTTTTATTTGAGGCTGGGGGAGAAGGCGGCTGGAGTGATTCCGCTTTATCTATACAACATTCCGTTCTTTACTTCGGCTTTGCCGGTAGAGGTTTCTGAGCGTCTGTTGCGCAGCGGGATGTATGTGGGGATCAAGGATTCTTCGGGCAAACCGGAATATCTGGAAGCGCTCAAAGACACAGGGGCTACTTTGCTGGTGGGGAACGACAATGCTTTGTGTGTGTCGCGCAAGCAGAGTGCGGTGGGTGTGATTAGCGGCTGCGCGGCGGCATTGCCGGAGTTGATCTGTGCGCTGGATGCAGCGGTGGTGAGTGGGGATGCCGCTCGGGAGGCTTTGCTGTGGGGGTATCTGCAGCAGTTTATCGGTTGGCTCGATAAATTTCCGACGCCGTTT
>JAPKYY010000023.1 GCA_026394095.1 Acidobacteriota bacterium
GCGCTCACAAGCATGGCTGCGGCCATGAATGCAGACACGATGCCCGAGGCAAGACTCGATCCTGTGGCCTACTCCCGCGAGCGCCACAAGACAGCACCCTTGCGCTTGCGCTTCAACGCCACAACCCCTGCGGCGGCGCGAGCCTGGCAGCGCAAGTTGCGGCTCAAACTTCGTGAGCTCGTCGGTGGTATCCCCGAGAACCCCGTGAGTCTGCGCCCGCGAGTACTCGAGACCAAAGACTTCGACACCTACACACGCGAAAAGATTGTCTTCACAAGCCGTGAAGGCATGGAAGTGATGGGCTACCTGCTCAAGCCCAAAGCAATCGCTGGCGCACTTCCCGTGATGGTCTGTGTGCCGGGCCACGGACGCGGTGTGGATGACATCGTTGGCATTGACGACAAAGGCAAACAGCGCACCGACAAGGCCGGCTACCAGGCTGATTTTGCGCTGCAGTTTGTCGAGCAGGGGCTGGCCGCTTTCGCCATTGAACCCCTCGCCTTCGGCTACCGTCGCGACCCGATCAATGCCGCCAAAGGAATCAACAACAACAGTTGCCAGCCCTCTGCCGGCGCAGCACTCCTCTTCGGCGAAACAATGATTGGCTGGCGCGCCTACGACGTGATGCGTACGATCGATTACATCGAGACGCGCAAAGATCTCGACGCCAAACGCGTAGGCTGCGTTGGCATCTCCGGCGGCGGCACCTGCACACTCTTTGCTTCTGCCCTCGATACAAGGATTCAGGCCGCGATGGTGTCGGGCTACCTCAACACCTTCCGCGATTGCATTCTCTCGCTGGCTCACTGCATGGACAACTACGTGCCGGGGATTCTCAACTGGGCCGAGATGAGCGACGTCGCCGGCCTGATCGCTCCGCGTCCGCTCTTTGCCGAAACTGGCGAGCAGGATCGCATTTTTCCATTGGCTGGTTTTGAAGAAGGCGCCAAGGCCACCCGCAAAGTTTATGCCGTATTCGGAGTAAGCGAAGCGTTTGGCACAGAGGTGCACTCCGGCGCACACGTCTTCCATGGCGTAAAGGGTGTTCCTTTCGTAGCCAAGTATCTGAAAGGCATGTAAGTGATGCGTTTGATTGTGTTGATGTTGGTGGCTGCGGCATTGCCTGCAGCGGTTGAGAAGATTTACCTGGTCTCGCGCGGAGATGCCGGTGAGCGTTACGAAAGGGTGGAAGCGCGAGCCTATTTTGTTCTCGACCCGAAGCTGCCAGCCAATCAGATCATTCGCGATATCGATCGCGCTCCGGTAGACGAAAAGGGCATGGTGCGCTTCTCGGCAGACCTTGTCGTGCTCAAGCCCAGAGACCCGGCAACAGGCAACGGATCGATCCTTTTTGAAGTCTCCAATCGCGGCGGCAAGGGCCTGACCGGAATGTTTGGCGAGCCCTTCCTGATGGAGCAGGGCTACACGCTGGTATGGGTGGGCTGGCAGTGGGATGTGCCTGTTTCTCCTGACCTCTTGCGAGTCTATCCGCCGATCGCTCAGGGCGTGGAAGCAATGATTCGCAGCGAGTTTGTTCCCAAGGCCAAGGTCACCGTGATGAATCTTGGCGATCGCAACATGCAGGCTTATGTCGCCAGTGGTGCAGTGAAGTTAACAATTCGCGATAGCCGCGACGGCAAGCGTCAGGAGATTCGCGAAGGCTGGCAACTCAATGCAGCCAAGACCGCAATCGAGATGCCAGCAGGCTTTCAGCCCTATCAGATCTATGAAGCCGTGTACCCATCGAAGGACCCTGTAGTGGCCGGCACGGGCCTGGCTGCGATTCGTGACGTCATTAGCTTCCTTCGTTATGAAAATGCCGGGACGACCCTCCTGGGCGACCAATACCGCCACATGAAGCGCGCTCTTGCTTTTGGCACCTCTCAAAGTGGGCGTTTCCTGCGCCAATATCTCTATGACGGCTTCAACACAGACGAGAAAGGCCGCAAGGTCTTCGACGGTGTCTGGGCCAACGTCGGTGGAGCAGGGCGTGGAAGCTTCAACATCCGTGGCGCACAACCCAGCCGCGATGGCCACCCCACCTTCAATCATTTCTACCCAAGCGATCTCTTTCCCTTCAGCGACGTAGCACAGACCGATCCTGAAACAGGATTGACCGACGGGCTCCTTGCCAAAGTGAAGGACGTACCGAAGGTCTTCTACACAAATGGCAGCTACGAATATTGGGGCCGCAATGCTGCTTTGATCCATGTAACACCGGACGGCAAGAAAGATGCTGAACTCGCCCCCAACACGCGCATCTACTACGTTGCGGGCAGCCAGCACGGCCCGGGCCGCGTGCCGCCACCCAAAACAGGCAGCGTCAATTTCGCCAACATGAACGACTACCGCCCGCTCTACCGCGCCCTGCTCACTGCGATGCAGGAATGGGTGAAGGATGGCACCGCGCCGCCCGAAAGCCGCTATCCGCGAATCGATCGCAAGGAACTGGTAGCCTACGAAACTCTCAACGACACAGCCGCCCCCAAGCAACCGATGAGAGCCTGGCGCGTGGACTATCGAACAGAGCCACCGGTACTCGGCAAGCAATTCCCGCTGATGGTGCCCGCGATTGGAGCAGACGGTAACGAACTAGGCGGCGTAAAGATGCCAGAAGTGTCCGTGCCGCTGGCCCGCTATCGGGGCTGGAATTTTCTTTCCGATCCGAATGCGCCGAAAGGCTACGTCAACGACATGGTGGGTTCCACGCTACCCTTCTCGCCAGTCGACGTGAAGAAGCGCTTTGAGACCCGCGAGAAGTATCAGGGCCAGGTAAGGGAGGCTGCAATCACGATGCTGAAGCAGCGGCTATTGCTTGAGCGCGATCTCGAAGCAGTTGTAAATCGAGCCGGACAAGCCTGGGACTGGATCCAAAGCGCCAAGTAATCAGTTACCAGCGGACGTTTGAGCGTCTCATGCTCTCTGCAACAAAATTCGCGAATGGGCGAAGGTCCGTTGCAACGCTAGCATGTTCGAGTGCTTCGAGGTAAGCCCCACGGTCTTCAATCCGGATGACTGTCCAGGGATAACCACCAGAAGCGAGCATTGCATTCATAAGAAATCGCGCGATTCGACCGTTTCCGTCAGGATAGGGATGAATGTACCCAAAGAGCCAATGGCCAAGCACTGCTCGAACCGCAACGCTTGGCTCGCTTTCAATCAATTCAAACAGCGTTGGCATAGCATCACGTACAGCCTCCCAGCGTGGTGGAATGTGGCGCGAATTCCTCAAATACACCGGGTGATTGCGGTACCCTGCCAGGGCTGAAATTTTGATGAGTCCGGCAACTGCACAAGGCTGGAAGAGTTCCCGGTACCAGTCGCGGTGGCTTTTGGCTACCAGCCTGCCTGCTTCGACCCCGCTGACAATTTGACGCACATTGGATTTGACAACCTGAAACGCCTGCCAGTACCCGCGAGCGGCCAGCGCATCCCGTTGCTGACGGTCTGCTTCGATTCGATCTGGGTTCCAATTTCCCGATTCCACCTGCTCGATCAATTCCATCGAAACGTTATAGCCTTCGATTGATAGCGAGTGATATGCGTCAACACGATAGACATCATCGACCGCACGAAGGTAAGCATCACGATCAGCGGGTAGGCCGCCAGGTTGGCGAAAAACCTCAATGACAGTTTGGCGAGTAGCTTGCCAAAGCTCATAAAGCCGCGAGGCGATTGGCGAAGTGCCTGCAACTAATTGCGATTTGGTGGGGGTGTTGATGAATGGGTTGCTTTCACGGACGTCGTATCCTGCACCTTTCATGGTTTTGACGATTTCATCTGCGACGCTGGCCCTATCCATCTCGCGCAGGGCACCGGCAATACGACCCGCAATTTTTGACCTTCCCCCTTCGAGCAGTCGCCTCAACAAGTCGGAAGGGTCTTTGATGCTCGCCAGTGCGCTGCGAACCTCTATTGGATTGGTCTCAAAAAACTTCTCCTGCACTCGAACGAGTGCAGCCTGGACATGAATCAGCCGGAGGTTATCCTTCTCTACACAATCGGCATCGGGCAAGGGCTGAGATTCTTTCAGATCATAAAGCGTGGTGCCTGAAGGCAACTGAAGTGTATTGTTGTTTCCTTTTGGGCTTACCACTACCAATTGAACCGGAGCCATCGTATTTTCAGCGAACAAGAGCAACGATTGCTCGGGGGAGAGGTACCAATCGGAGCCGAATCTAGAGTGGCAATAGCGGGCGCAGAATTCCCAAAATGAGGCATACCAAGGCGTGCTATCCCCATCGAGAGTGGCCGGAGATGAGGAGATTAGCCACCCCTTGACTACCTCCTGCAAAAAACCATTCTTCAGCAATCTTTCGCGATCCAGCCGTTTGAATTGCTTCGATTCAAACACTCGCACCCCTCCCAGTTGAAGTTTGTGGA
>JAPKYY010000085.1 GCA_026394095.1 Acidobacteriota bacterium
GGCATTGAGGATACCGTTTGTGGCTATGGCAGGAGTTTGGGACCTAAGTGGGAGTGCGGTCGCGCAAAGCAGGAGGGCGAGAGCGGACGGCCGGCAAAATGAATTCAGCATGGCGATTGTCCTTACATGTGAATGCTTGCACTTGAATGCCCACTCAAATAAGGCTGATTATCGTGGTGCGGGAATACTTGAAGTTGGGGGTTGTGTGTCATCACCCAATAGCTGGGTGAAGTTACTCATGGTTTGAGCAGGCCGTGGGGTTGATGACAGGAAGTGCACTGGGGCTTTGCAGCGCAGGCGGCTGGGCGTGTTGTGTGGCAGCGCTCGCAGGAGACTTGCATGGCTTTGGCTGACTTCAAAGAATGGTTGCCATGGCAGGTGGCGCACTGGGCTGATTTCTCGCCTGCCTTAAGGACGGCCCAGTGGCGGGTGGCCTGGTAGGTTTTGAGCTGGTTGGGATGGCAGGAGCCGCAGAGGGGCGGGATCTGATCGCGGGTGGCGATGCGGTCTGGCGCGGCGTGGCCGGTGGCTTCGCGGTGTTTTTCGCTCTTGCCGTGGCAGGCGTCGCAGCTGACTCCCTTGGCGAAGTGAGGATGAGACTCGACATCAGCTGCTGGTTCTGTATGGCACTGCTGGCAGAGCTGGTGCTGTTGGGCCAGCAGCAGGAGAAGCAGTAGTGTCATGCGTGTTTGCGCACGAGGCGCCGGGTGATGGTGCTGAGTTTCGGTTGGCCGGAAAGGCCCATGGAGAGCTTGAGCTCTGCCGAGAGCATCCAGAGGACGCGTTCAACACCGGGCTGGCCGAAGGCGGCGAGGCCCCAGAGCGGGGGGCGACCGACGAGGACGGCTTTGGCGCCGAGGGAGAGGGCTTTCAGGATGTCGCTGCCACGGCGGATGCCGCCGTCCATCAGTACGGGGACCTTGCCAGCGACAGCTTCGACTACGTCGGGGAGGGCGTCGAGGGTGCCGATGACTCCATCCTGCTGGCGGCCGCCGTGGTTGGAGACAACGATGCCTGAGGCACCGCGCTGGACGGCGATTTCGGCGTCTTCGGGGGCGATGATGCCTTTGAGGATGATCGGGAGTTTGCTGGTGCTGCGGACCCAATCGATATAGTTCCAGGTAAGGTTGGGCGTGTGAGGCGTCATCATGACGGGTCTAGCGGGGTTGACCGGCTTTACGTTTTCGCCGGGCTTAGGGACACCGGTGGACATCATGCCATAGTCGAAGCGGTTGCGGTTGTTACGGTCTCGATTGGACTGATAGGCGTTGTCGACAGTGAGGACGATGGCTTTGCCGCCGCCGTCTTCGGTTCGTTTGGCGAAATTGACGGCGAGTTCTTTGGTGGGCTGGCCGATGCCGTTGATCCACCAGTTGAGGGGCTCGCCGTCGTCTAGGAGTTTCTTGGCTCCGGTGGCTGAGCAGAGGAGGGTTTTCGATTTGAGGGCGGCTTTGGCTACGACTTCGTCGGCGCGGGGCATGACGAGTTCTTTGCCGCCCGTGGGGGCAATGATGATCGGGGATTCGAGATGGATGCCAAAGAGGTCGAGTGAGGTGTCGATGCTCGTGACGTCGACCATGACGCGGGGGACGAGGTCCCAGTGGCCGTAGGCGTCGCGGTTGGCGCGGAGGGTTCGTTCGTCTTCTACGCCGCCGGCGATGAAGTCGTAGGCGAGCTTGTGGAGCTTGCGGCGGGCGATGTCTTCGAATTCGTGGACGTTTACCGGGCCGTTGATGTCGTCCTCTTCGGCGCTGAAGAGGGGTGAGGCCGCGACGTGCGCGGCAAATAGGCTGAGGGCAGAACGGCGATTCATCTCGGTTGCGATTCTATCGCGTTACTCGAAAAGAAGCTGAGACGAAATGACAGGTTGAGGAATCTCAATCTTATGCGTGTATTTTTGATTTGGTTTGTTCTGATGGGTTCGATTGTGCAGGCGCAGTCGCAGTTGCGATTGCTGTCGACCCAGTTTGAAGGGCTGGTTGAGAAGACAGACCCAGCGGTGGTGCAGATTGTAGTGCGGGCGTTTTCGGCTTCGGAGGAAGATTCTGCGCCACTGATAAGAAGTTCGAAGGGTAATGGGTCTGGGGTGATTGTGTCCGCTGATGGATACATTGTGACGAATTCGCATGTGGTGGCGAATGCGGGGCGGATTCAGGTGTTGTTGCCACAGGCGATGGGGGCGGCACACCGGCATTTGTCAGTGTTGCGGACGAATGGCAAGTTGGTGAATGCGCGGGTGGTGGGGCAGGATCGGGAAACCGATATTGCGATTTTGAAGATAGATGAGGCTGGGCCGCTTCCGTTTCTGTCGTTTGGAGATAGCGAGAAGTTGCGGGAGGGGCAACTGGTTTTTGCGTTTGGGAGCCCGCTGGGGCTTGATAACAGCGTGACGATGGGGATTGTTTCAGCCAAGGCGCGGCAGGTGAAGCCGGATGACCCGATGGTATATATCCAGACGGATGCGGCGATCAATCCTGGTAATTCCGGCGGGCCGCTGGTAGACGGTGATGGCAAAGTGGTTGGGATCAATACATTTATCTATACGAATTCAGGGGGGAGCGAAGGAATTGGCTTTGCTTCGCCATCGAATATCGTGCAGTCGGTTTATGACCAGATCCGGCAGCATGGCCGGGTGAGACGAGGGCAGATTGGAGTGTTGGCGCAGACCATTTCGCCGTTGCTGGGAGAGGCGTTGGGGTTCGGACCCGAGGCGAGCGTGGTGATTGAAGACGTTACGCCCGGGAGTTCAGCCGAGGCTGCGGGGCTCAAGATTGGTGATGTGGTGGTAGCGCTCAATGGCAAGGCAATTGAAAATGCTCGCCAGTTTGGTGTGAATATCTATCAGAACGCAGGGAAGACGATTGAAGTGGAAGTGATGCGCGGGAAGACGTCGATGAAGATCCCGGTGGCGGTTCTTGAGCGCCCGAAGGATCCAGATCGTTTGCTGGCTCACCTGCAAGGGGAAACGAGCAGAGTGCGCCGGTTGGGAATCCTGGCCGTGGATGTTGATGAGAAAGTAATTCCGCTTTACTCTGCCTTGCGGGAATATACGGGCGTGGCGGTGGCCGGCATCATTTCTGACCTGTCGCTCGAAGCGAACCGTTTGCAGCCGGGAGATGTAGTACACCGTGTGAATCAGGAGCCTGTGCTGAATCTGGCCGGGCTTCGGAAGCTGCTGGAAGACTTCAAACACGGCCAACCGGTTGCGGTGCAGATTGAGCGGGCCGGACAGATGCAATATGTGGTGCTCGAGATCGACTAGCGCGCCGCGGCCGGGCACACTGGTGGCGTGTGCCCGGCGTGGGTGGTAATGCGGGTTCGGATTTCAAAGATCGGTGGCCCGTTGGGGCCGGGTTGGCTTCGTTTGTTAGTTTGCTGTTTTCGAGGCGCGGTGTTTGTCGACAATTTCACGGGCCTCTGGCATTAGAGCCATGAGCCGGACTGCGAGCAAGCCGGGGCTGGTTTTGGAGAGGTCGGCTTTGCGGACTTCAAACATGGGAAAGGTTGCGGGCAAGTCGACGATTTTGTCGAAGAGATAGACTTCGGTGTGGATATCCATAGCGAGAACTCGGTCTCTTTGCAGCTTTGTCAGC
>JAPKYY010000961.1 GCA_026394095.1 Acidobacteriota bacterium
TTCTTCTTGAAAATCAGAATATGTTGCCAGGGTAGATCTTCAAGGATTTTGTCCAAAACGAAGCCCTCATCCTCTACTTCGAGTTTTGCTTCCTTCACACTCATTTTGTGTTCAGGACGAATCGGGACATAGGGATCCTCCTTGCGATACTCCAGCAATACAAGCCTTCCGTTATCTTTCAAGGCTTCCTTCAGTTTCACGAGCATCCCTTGCGGATGCGAGAACTCGTGATAGACATCCACCATAAGGATCACATCACAGCTTTTGGGTGGCAGCTTCGGGTCATGTTCCGTGCCGAGGACAGGCTCGACGTTGCTGACCTTTTTCTGACGCAAACGCTTCTTGAGTATGCTCAACATTTCAGGCTGGATGTCGTTAGCATTACCTTCCCTGTGGGCCCAACTATTTCTGCAATTCGAATGGCGTAATAGCCGCTCCCGGCACCAACATCGGCAACCACCATTCCCTTCTCGAACTTCAGGAGATCGATTGCCTTGGTTGGGTTTTCTTCGCTCTCCCGTTCACTCCTTTCAAGCCAATCAGCCCCAGCAGCCCCCATCACTTGAGCGATTCTCCTACCCGACTTGGGATGCTGTCCCTGCCCGAAAATTGCGACGCAAGCCGGCCCGATCAATAGCACTATTGCCAAAATGAATGGCAGATAGGATTGCCAACGCCCCCTAAATTGAATTACGCTCATACCGAGTAAGATGACACAAGTTCAACTGCAGTTCCACACTCGCAGAACCTTATTATTGGGGACGACTGCTGCTCTAACCGCAGCATCATCCTGTTCCCGTGATGGGGCCGAGACCGAAGCCAAAATCAATGAGGCCTCAAAAACATTCAAAATGGGTGAGCGTGCCACTGTCGGAAACTTGACCTACAACGTCTTGGAAGCCACATTCTTCTCTCAGTTGGGCGACATTGGGCAGTCGAAGATTCCGCAGAAACGATTCCTGGTAATTCGTATGTCTATCACCAATGGTGGTGCAAAAGAAGTGGAGCTGCCGTTATTCCGGGTTGTAGACAACGCAAGCGTGGCAACCCCTGAGCTTCAGGATGCCGATTTTCTCAAGGGCTGGTTCGGGTTGATTCGCAAAATAGGCCCAACACAAACTGAAGAGGGGCGAATCCTGTTCGACATTTCACCCAAGAATTACAAGCTCGAAGTAACAGATGGCGGCGAAGTAGGAAAAGAACAATTGGCATTCATCGATATTCCGATCGACTTCGACACCTCAGAGCCGGTTCAAGCAATACCTGAGTCGTCACCCAAGAAGTAAAAGCTGACCCAGTTGTCGCCCTGCTTCAGTTCCCGAGTGCATTCCAGCTGGCCGATTTTTTGAGGAAGCTTTAGGCGGCGGTCGTGTTGCACCAGCACGAGCTCTGCTGCAGATTTCCCTAGCCAGAGCAGACAGCTCTCATATTCTGATGCCGATTCGTAAGGCGGATCGACAAAAACGATGCCTTCCCATCTGCGTTGGGATAGGACAGCTCCGACAGGTTTTGCCACTACCTCTGACCTGGTCCCTAATCCCAGAGTGGTCAAATTTTCGCGCAGCGCCTCCAGCGCCGCTTTGTCCTTTTCAATGAATGTGCAGCGCCTGGCACCCCTGCTGAGCGCTTCTATTCCCACAGCTCCAGAGCCGCAATAAAAATCGGTGAAGGTAGCCCCAACGACTCTGTCGCCAAGAATACTAAAAAGCGATTCCCGCATACGGTCTGGAGTCGGCCGCGTTATATCGCCTTTTGGGGCGATGAGCTTGCGCCGTCCGAACTCCCCTGAAATCACTCGCATGGTCCTATTATCCTACCTGTACCAAGCCGTAGCGTCTTTGCCAGTTTTGCTCCAGATACTGCTCAGCCGCACTCATTTGCTCAGTTCCCGGTTCTTTATCGAGGAAGCTTCGAGCCTCACCTCGAGCCATCTCAAGGATTTCCCGATCCTTCAGAATCTGGGCAAACCGTAGTTGCGGCACACCAGATTGTCTTGTCCCAAAAAACTCTCCCGGACCACGAATCTCCAAATCGGCTTCTGCCAGGCGGAACCCATCGGAACTCTCCACCATCGCCCGAATCCGTTGCTCACTCACTTCATTCTGCCGTCCAGTCACAAGGTAACAATGACTTGCATGAACGCCCCGGCCTACCCGGCCGCGAAGTTGATGCAACTGGGAAAGTCCAAATTTCTCCGCATTCTCGATCACCATCACCGATGCGTTGGGCACGTCCAGCCCAACTTCCACCACTGTGGTGGAGACCAGAACGTCAACTTCGTGATTTTTGAATCGCTGCATCACCTGGTCTTTTTCGGCAGCCGGCAATTGGCCATGCATTAAAGCCACTCGAAACTCAGGAAAGATTTTTTCCGCATGTAGCTCATACATCTTTTGAGCACTCTTAAGGTCCGGAGAATGTTCCGAATCGTCTACAAGCGGGTAAATGATGTAGGCCTGCCTACCCTGCTGCAATTCCCGGCGCACCAACTCCCAAACGGTTTTGGCTGCGCTTTGAGCAAAGTGTTTCGTTTGGATACCAATGCGGCCTGGCGGCAGTTCGTCGATCACGCTCACGTCAAGATCCCCATAAATCGTAAGCGCCAGGGTCCTGGGAATTGGCGTAGCAGTCATCACGAGCACATCGGGAGTCAATCCTTTCTGCCTCAGGAACAAGCGCTGTAAGACTCCGAACCGGTGCTGTTCGTCGATGATCGCAAGGCCCAGCTTCTGAAACTCCACGTTTTTTTCAAGCAGCGCATGAGTTCCCACCACCAGCTTGACCAAACCTTCAGCAACTAGCTTCTTGATTTGCGTCTTTTCTCTTGCGCTCTGAGATCCAACCATCACAGCCACCGGATAGCCCAGACGCTTGAAAAATCGCTGTAGAGAAAGATAATGCTGCATGGCCAACAACTCTGTTGGGGCAAGCATTGCAACCTGATAGCCGTTCTCAATCGCAATCACCGCTGCCTCTGCGGCTACAAGCGTTTTGCCGCTACCGACGTCGCCCTGCAGCAATCGATTCATCGGGTGAGGGGCGGCCATATCCATTGCAATTTCCTTGAGCGCCTTCTTCTGTGCCGACGTGGGCTTGAACGGCAACATCTGCTTCACTTTGTCTCTGATCTGGTCGTTCAGCGCAAACGCAATTCCCGGTGTTCGTTTCACCTCGCGTTGTTTGCGCAGCAGACCAAATTCGAGCCAGAAGAATTCCTCAAAAATCAGCCTCCAGTGTCCCGGAGACCTGCGATTGTTGAGCGAATCGATATTCATGTCAACGGGCGGCTCATGAACTTCCGATACAGCTTTCGCCAGTTGAGGCATCCGGAATCTCCGCATGATATCCACCGGGAGGGCATCTTCAAGCTCGCCAACAACTTCAAGCGCCCTCGCGACGAATCGGCGCATCTGCTTGGTGGAAATCTTGCCAACTGTTTCATAGACTGGCACAAT
>JAPKYY010000448.1 GCA_026394095.1 Acidobacteriota bacterium
GGAGACTGCACATCAGCTTGAGCGTTACGCTTTTGCCAGTGCCGCTCCGCCCAAGTAGAACGAATGCGGTTCCCTCAGTAATCGAAAAAGAAATATCCTTCAGCACTGCCCGTGAGCCGAAAGACTTCGACACCGCTTTGAACTCGATAGCCGGCTGGCCTGCACTCATGCACCACCAACCGGGAACAAAAACGCAATGAACTTCACAAGAATTACATTGATCACAATGAGGAAGATCGAAGACAGCACCACGCTTTGAGTGGAGGCACGCCCAACTCCTTCTGCACCACCAGTGGCGTTGTAGCCCAGGTACGACGACGTCGTGCCAATGATGAAGCCGAAGACCATGCTGCTGAAGGCAGTTGTAAAGTACAGAGAAAAAGACGTAGCCGAGACAATCGACTCAGCGAAATAGCTCCCCAGCAGTCCGGCGAAATTCATCAGTACAGTTAACAGAGGCAATCCGATAACGCAGGCGATGATGCGCGTTACCGCCAGATAATGAAACGAATTCACGGCCAGAGACTCAAGTGCGTCAATTTGCTCGGTAACCCGCATTCCGCCCAGTTCTGCACCAATCCCGGCACCAACACGCCCGGAAACCAGGAGCCCGGTTACCAGTGGGCCGGTTTCCTTAACCAGCGCAAAGGCTAGCGCAGTGGGGATCATCGATTCTGCTCCGAATCTCTCGAGGGTTGCTCTCGTATGCATCGACAGCACGCCGCCTACCGCGAGGCCGGAGAGAAGAATCAACGGAGCTGAGCGCCAGCCGATCTCAAAAATCTGTCTTAGCGTCTCTGTAAACTCGAAGGGCCTGCGAACAGATTCCCGAATTGCTGCCCAGGCAAATGAGCTGACTCCACCCAATAACTCGAGTGCGCTTTCAGCGCCCATCAGGCGCTGCTCAAGCCAGGACTTTGTACTCTTTGAAGAAACACTGTTCATGAATAATGGATCGTTACGGGTTGCCGCCACAGCGCTTTCAAGCAGCGCAGCCGCGCTACGTTTGGAAGTGCGGCGGCTTGCCGTCGAAGATGACATTGCACTTGGAATACCGAACGGTAATCCCGCTTATATAGCTGGGTGCAACACAGTCGAGGGCCTGACTCCGGAAAGTCATCTGACCGCCGGCAGTCAATTCCCAAACTCGATATCGGTTAGAACAGACCAATGGCTTTCTAGATCCATTTCTTGCGCAGCAGCCAAACCTTGATCGTTTGCGTCAACCCCATATAGGCGAGAATTGTGAGGCCAAGGACCGGCCAGTACGCTGGTGGCAACGTTGTCAGCCCTAGTGATGGCCCCAGAGGGGAAGACGGCAACCACATTCCAAAGGCCATAATGGACAGGGTTGTCAGCGTCAGCGGCCAACTTGCTCTGCTCTGGATAAAGGGGATTTTGTTGGTTCGAATGACGTGAATGATGAGAGTTTGCGTCATCAAGGACTCCACAAACCAACCGGTCTGAAACACGGAAGCGCGCGATGGATCCCAGCAATCAAATACCCACAACGGCCGCGGCCGCGCCACTTGCTCTTCATCCACTGAATCCATCGGAATCGGTACTTGAGAGAAGTCGTAAAGCAGGTTGTTCGTCAAAACCTGAATTGGCAACATCGGGACAAAGGGCAGGAAGGCGCTTGCTCCAAGTACGCTAAACATATTTCCGAAGTTGGAGCTGGCACCCATGCGAATGTATTTCAGGATGTTCGCAAACACCTTGCGGCCTTCAACGACTCCACCCTCGAGCACCATCAGATCCCGTTCGAGCAAAATCAAATCGGCTGACTCTTTGGCAATGTCGGTTGCTGAGTCCACCGAGATCCCGATGTCGGCTGCCTTCAAGGCCGGCGCGTCGTTGATTCCATCACCCAGGAAACCGACGACGTGCCCTTTGCTGCGAAGCACCTGAATGATGCGCCGCTTGTGCGCCGGGGAAAGACGCGCGAAAAGACTCGCCTTCTCAGACGCTTCGGCCAACTCGGCATCAGACATCTTCTCTACGTCGCCACCCAACAGCATCGGGTCGGCAGAAAGTCCTACGTCCATGCAGATCTTTCTGCTGATCAGTTCGTTGTCTCCGGTCAGAATCTTTACGGCAACACCATGCTTTTGCAACGCCTCGATCGCCATCTTTGCAGTCGGTTTCGGCGGGTCGAGAAACGCCACATACCCTCGGAGTACCAGTTCGCGCTCGTCATCCCGCGAGCAGGCATTTTTCCCCGGCATCTCTCGTGTTGCAACCGCAAGCACGCGAAAGCCATCGTTGCTGAGGCTCTCGTACTCCTGATGAAGCTCCACGATCAGACTGGCTTCCATCAGCGATACTTTCCCGTCCAGCTCAAAATGCGAGCACTGCAAGAACATTTCTTCTGGCGCGCCCTTGGTAAGAAGCACAGCTTGCCCCTCTGGATTCTCCACCAGCACAGACATCATCCGCCGCGTGAAATCAAAGGGCACCTCATCCAGCTTTTTGTACTTTTCAACCAGCGCTTGCTGCTTGAAGTCAGAGCTGTCGAGGATTGCGCGATCCAGCAGGTTGTCGAGCCCTGTCTGAAAGTGGCTGATCAGATATCCCGCCAGAAGTACTTCATCGGTTTCGCGCCCTGCAAGATTGCAGTGCCGCATCAGTACGACTCGATCCTCAGTAAGCGTGCCGGTCTTATCCGTGCACAATACATCCATCCCGCCAAAGTTCTGAATGGCATTCAGCCGCTTGACGATCACTTTCTTGCGGCCCATCGCCAGCGCACCCTTGGAAAGGCAAACCGAGACAATCATTGGCAGCATCTCAGGCGTGAGACCCACCGCAACAGCCATCGCAAAGAAAAAGGCACCCTTCCAATCGTGCTTGGTAAAGCCGTTCAGCAGGAACACCAGCGGAACCATCACAGCCATCAGCCGGATCATCAGCCATGTAAATCGATCCAGGCCCTGATCGAAACTGGTTGGGGGCTCATCCTCGGTAATCGCGCTCGCCATCGTTCCCAGGTAGGTCTGGTCGCCAGTAGTCACGATTACAACGGTGGCCGTACCGCTCTGAACACTGGTGCCCATGAAGCAGATGTTCTTCAACTCTGCCGGGGAAGCCACAGGGCTGGCCTCGGC
>JAPKYY010000201.1 GCA_026394095.1 Acidobacteriota bacterium
AGCCTCGACGGCTACCGCTTCTCCTTCTACGTCATCAGCGCCGCACCAGAAGAAGTAATCCAGAGTGCCCTCGAAGGCATCGTCCCACCCGAAAACATCTACGGCACCAAACTCCGCTACAACGATCAGGGCGAGATCTGCGGCATCGATCGCGTTTGCGCCGGCTTCGGCAAAGTCGCTGTTCTCGATGAACTGCAAAGTGGCCTCAAGCTCGGCCGCGATCAGGTGGTCTATATCGGTGATGGCTCAAGCGACATTCACGTCATGCTCCACGTCAATCGTTACGACGGCCTCACCATCGCCGTCTCTGAAGCAAAGTACATCTCGCAAATCGCCAAGCGCACCGTCTTGAGCGAAGACGCTCTCAGCGTCCTCGTGCCCATCCTTGAAGAACTCGCCGGCTGGCAATCCCCACGCATCCGCGCACTCTTTGAAGCCCACGGCTTCACCGTTCAGGAATGGGACAAGGTCAAGACCGACTGGCTTACCATTGAACCAATGAACACGATGGATTCCCCCGTGGTGACCCAATGAAGCCAGACTGGATCGGCTGGGTAGCAACTGCTACCTTCACCAGCTCTTACTTCGTCCGCAACCCCTTACAGATCCGCGCCATCCAGGCCGTCGCTGCCTGCCTCTGGCTCAGCTACGGAGTTGTGATCGGCGCAACCCCCGTCATCATTGCCAATATCCTCGTCGTCTCCGCCGCACTCTTCACAATGTGGCGAGACCGCCGCTTAAGTTAAACGATTGAATTAAACTAGGGGGCATCCCGGATGCCCCTTTACCTTCTCTTACTGCTGCCTCTGGCAACGTCCTTCGAATCCACCGTCGCGCCTTATCTCAAGAAGAATTGCGCCATGTGCCACAACACACGCAAGCAGGAAGGCAGCGTCAATCTCCTCCAGTTCCAGTCCGCCAAAGACGTCACCGCCAAACGCGACATCTGGGAAACCGTCCTCCGCAAAATCGAAACCGGCGAGATGCCCCCCGCACCGATGCCGAAGCCTCCCGCCGCCCAGTCCAAACAAGTCACCGACTGGGTAGAGAAGCACTTCGCTGCAATCGATAAAAACACCAGGCCAGACCCCGGCCGCGTCACCGCCCGCCGACTCAACCGGAAGGAATACAACAACACCAGCCGCGACCTCCTCGGCATCGACTTCAAGCCCGCCGACGACTTCCCCTCCGACGATTCCGGCTACGGCTTCGACAACATCGGCGACGTTCTCAGCCTCTCCCCCGTGCTGATGGAAAAGTACCTCAACGCCGCCGAGCAAATCTCCCGCAAAGCCATCAACACCGAGCCCCTCCCCGCCACCACCAAAATCGCCTTCGGTGCCAACCGCATGAAAGGCCGCTTCGCCAACTACCTCGAGATCACTCACAATTTCCCCAGCCCCGGCATCTACGAACTGCAAGGTTCGGTAACGGGCCCCAAAGCCGGCGGCCCCGAATGGAAGACCCCGCTCCGCTTCAGCCTCGACGGCGGCACCCCCGTCTCAATCGAAACCACCATGGGCACAGACCGTCCACGCAACTCTACCCACCGCGCCATCATCTCCACCCCCGGCATCCACAAAGTCCGCGTAGAGTTCGACGAAACGCTAATCCCCAACGCAAAAGACGAAGTCAACGACAAGACCATCAACAACTTCGTCATGCTCATGGATCGTCTCGAAATCCGCGGCCCCTACGAGCCCTTCCGCAGCATCCCCGCCTCGCAAAAGCAACTCATCCCATGTGCCGCCACCGAACCCGGTTGCGAACAGAAAGTCCTCTCAACCCTCGCCCGCAAGGCATGGCGCCGCCCCGTAACCGAACAGGAACTCGCCAGCATCACCCGCGTCGCCACACGCGCTCGCCAGGCCGGCGACTCCTTCGAGCAAAGCATCCAGGCCGCCATGCAGGCCATTCTAGTCAGCCCCAACTTCCTCTTCCGCGTCGAGCGAGCCACCCGCAAGCCAGGCCCCGACGGCCTCGAAGCCATCACCGATATCGAACTCGCCAGCCGCCTCAGCTACTTCCTCTGGAGCAGCACCCCTGACGAAACCCTGCTCTCGCTAGCCGAGCGAAACCAGCTCCGCAAACCGGGAATCCTCGAAGCCCAGGTCAAACGCATGATTGCAGACCCCAAAGCCGACGCCCTCGCCGACGGCTTCGCCGGCCAGTGGCTTGAATACCGCAATCTCGATCTCGCCCGTCCAGACCCCGAACGCTTCCCCACCTGGAACCCTCAACTCAAATCCGCGATGCAGGAAGAAACCCGTCGCTTCTTCCTCGATCTCACTAGAAACAATTCAAGCATCCTCAACATGATCGATGCCCCCTACACCTACCTCAACGAAACCCTAGCCAGGCACTACGGCATCCCCGGCGTCGTGGGGCAAGACTTCCGCAAAGTGAATCTCCCCGACGGCAAACGAGGCGGCATCCTCTCGATGGCCAGCGTCCTCACGGTCTCAAGCTACGCCACGCGCACCTCACCCGTCCTGCGCGGCAAATGGGTCCTCGAAAATGTCCTCAACGCGCCCCCTCCAC
>JAPKYY010000807.1 GCA_026394095.1 Acidobacteriota bacterium
CGTCGAAGCCAGAATCGCCGTCGGCACTGCCGGCCCCATCGAGCAAGGGCAAGAAATCACCAGCACTGCCACCACAATCACCGTCGCCCTCACCAGATCCGCCCCACCAAACAATCCCCACATCAACCCGCTCAGCAACGCAATCAAAACCACAACCGGAACAAACACCGCACTCACTTTGTCCGCCAGCGCCTGCACCGGAGCCTTGTCCCCCTGCGCCTCCCGCAGCACCCGCACAATCTGCTCCAGCACACTCTCTGTCCCCACCGTATTCACACGCACCAGCAACCCGCCCTGTCCATTCGTAGTGCCCCCGTATACCCGCCCCCCCACAACCTTCTCCACCGGCAGGCTCTCCCCCGTCAGCATGCTCTCATCGACACTGCTGCCACCCTCCACCACCTCCCCATCGGCACCAATCCGCTCCCCCGGCCGCACCACAAGCAAATCCCCACGCACCAATTCCCCTACCGCCAACTCCATTTCCACCCCACCCCTGCGCACCGTAGCGCGCTTCGGCTGCAACGCTGCCAGTTGCTGCAAAGCCACCGACGTCTGCCGCTTGGCCCGTGCCTCCAGCATCTTCCCCACCAGCACCAGCGCAATGATAAACACCACTGCCTCAAAGTAAATCTGCGGCATCATCCCGCGAGAATGAAACCAGTGCGGCCACACCAGCGAAGCCGTAGAAATCAGAAACGCCGCCCCAGTCCCCATGGCTACGAGCACGTTCATATCAGCCCGCCCCTGCCTTACCGCCGCAAAGCCCTTCACATAAAACCCCCGTCCAGCCCATCCCGCCACACCCATTGCCAGCACCATCTGCGTCCACGCCCACCATCCCAATTCATGCCCTGCAAACGGCATCGCCCCCATCATCACCAATCCCACAAACAGGCTGCCCAGCGCCCGAACCCTCAGCCCCCCATACTCAACCGCCAGCGTCAATCCACGAGCATCTTCCTCGTCCACAACACTTCGTCCGGCCACCGGCAACGTAGCCCCGTACCCGGTCTCCTCCACCGCCAAACGCAACTGCTCCGCACTCACAACCGCAGGGTCAAACTCCACCACCGCCTGATTCATCATCAGGTTCACGCTTGCTTTACTAACCCCCGCCTGCTCCACCAGCGTCTTCTCGACAAAGCTCGAGCAAGCGGCGCAAGTCATCCCCTCGATCTGCAGTTCAACTCGCAACTTTAAATCCGCCACCCTCCACTGCCCGCACCAATTCCGCCCGCTCCACTCCATCGCGAACCATCAATTTCGCCTCACCCACCACAACCTGCTCCACCTCCACCCCATCGACACGTTTCAAGAGTGCTGTCACCCGTCGCACACACCCATCACAGTGCATGCCTTCAATCTTCAAGTCCATTTGTTTAGTCATATTCATACCAATCCGAATGCGCTGAAAACTCCAGACAACTCAAACACTGAGTCACCGTCCATTGCTTGATGCAACTCGGGCAAACTCCACCTGTATCAAACGTATGCCAGGCATGCCCGCAGCTACAACTCCACAAGTCGTTAGGCTGAGGCCTCCAACCACACTTTGGACATCGGATCTTGGGGCCATGCACTCCTGTATCCTGGTCCCTCTCCACCGGTATCGTCGTTGGACTGCTCATTCCTGTGACTCTAGCACCCCTCCATTAGCTACAAAACTTTACAAAGCCGCTGAAATAATCTTCCACCCGAAGCATCTACCGCACTTGGCCGCCATGCATCTCATACTCCCGTTATTCGCCCTAAGCGCTCAGATCATCCTCACCGATACCGCCCCCTATCGCGTGCAATCCATCCTCACTGCAACCAACCGGGGCGACGGCGGTCCTGCCCGCGACGCCATCCTCTACTACCCCTCCGGAATCGCCGAAGACTCTGCCGGCAACATCTACGTCTCGGAATCAAAAGCCAATCAAATCCGGCGCATTCTCCCCGACGGAACCATCGAAACCTACTCCACAGCAAACGCACCCACCGCCCTGCTCATCACCCCCGATCAGGACCTCCTTTACTTCGACGCCGAAAACTGCACGATCCGCAAAATCAAGCCCGACAAATCGGTTCAGGACATTGCCGGCTCAGGCCTCTGCGCCGTCCCCGCCAGTCGTGGTCCCGGCGGCGGCTTCGGCGGCTCCGGCGACAAAGACGGCAAGGCCCTTGAAACCACCCTTGGCAACATCCACACTATGATCTTCGACAACGAGGGCCGTCTCACCTTCACCGAAACCAGCCTCCACATCGTCCGCCGTCTCAATCCCGATGGCAATCTCGAAACCATCTCCGGCCAGCGTCAATCTGGCTTCTCTGGCGATAACGAGAAAGCCATCGACGCTTCCTTCTCCAGTCCCACTGGCCTCGCAATGGATGGCGACGGCAACCTCTACATTGGCGACAGTGGCAACTGCCGCATCCGCCGCATCGACGTAACCAACTACATCGAAACCTGGGTTGGCTCTACCTCCTGCGCGTCTTTCACCTCTACCTACACCGGCAGCCGCACCATCGCCATCGAGCGTCCCGGCGCACTCGCCTTTGACCGCGCTGCCAAAGCCCTCCTCATCGCTCAACCCCGCGCCTACCGTGTTCTCCGTCTCAACGTCGAAGAGTCACGCGTCGTCCCTCTCCTCGGCAACGGCAAGATCGGCCTCGCGGTCGAAGAGAGCCCACTCCAGTGCCCGATCAACGAGACCGGCGCAATGCTGCTCTCCCCCAACTATGGCCTCCTCGTCGCGGCCCCTTCTTCCTTCCAGATCTTCCGCCTCAAGAATGCCATCGTCGATCGCTTCGCCGGCCAATGGCCGCAAAACGAACTCCTCGATCCCCGCGGCCTCCTCACCACGCAAGACG
>JAPKYY010000412.1 GCA_026394095.1 Acidobacteriota bacterium
CGGGAGTGGGATCACCGAGTAGAACCGCCTTCGTCATGTTTGCAGCCTGACGATACATATCGATGCGCTTATCGAAGGAAGCTTGCTTGAGTATTGGATTTCGATCTTCTCTTGCCTGAGCCAACAGGTGTCGAGCTTCGACCAGGTTTCCTTTTTTCGCTTCGATTTCAGCCAGATGCTCTGTGGCTATGACGCTGTGCGCAGCAGCTGACCCCAGATAACGCCTGGCCTGATCGAGATTCCCGACATGGAGGTGGGCGAAGCCCAGCCCTACGTCAATATTCGAATTTGAAGTTGCTCGATCGGCACCGTAAACGGCTTTGGCTTTCTCGGCAGTAGCAATCGCTTCTTTTAGTCCACAAAGGGCCTGTGCGCCAGAGAGGCTGTACAAGGCGGAGGTGAACAGCACCAGGGAGTTTACAGATCCATTCGTCTGTCGAAATCTCTGCTCGTAGTGATTGGAAGCACTCTGCAAATATGGGATTGAATCGCAGGGCTTCATTTCGTTGGGTCGATCATGCATGCCGAGGAGTTGGCCCAACTTGTAGTTCAAGGTGGCAAGGCGGAGTTCTTCGACCCCGCTTAGTTCGGTGCGTTTTCGTCGCTCTTCGGCCAGGTCAATGCCAAGGCGGATCAGAGAAACTGCTCGAGCTGTTTCACCCATGTAGTGGGCTACGTCGGAATTGTAGACATAAAGAGTCATCAGGCGAGTGTTGTCTGAAAGTTGTCTTGCCGCTGCAATCGCCTCATTGCCTACACGGAAGGAATCTTGCAGCCGGCCCTCCAGCATCCAGGCCTGGTTCATTGAGACCCGGACATCGATGTAAGTATTGAGGTCCGTTTTGTCTGACAGGAGATAGGCTCTGTGGATAAGGTGCTCTGCAGTCTTTGCATCGCCGCGACGCGCGTGCAGATCGCCGGCGTGGGCGAAGCCGAGGGCCAGGCTTCGTTTGAGCTCAGCATCATTCGGGAAACTACTGAGCAGGTGCTCTTCGATTGCGATGCCTTTGAGATGGCTCTCCAGTGATTCATTGAAAAGCCCGAGGCTCTCCGCCCGGACGTGTCCTTGTATGTCACCAACCCGATGGTAGGCGCGGGCGAGTTCTTTGCGCAAAGGGGCATCGTCGCCTGATTCAGATGCGAGACGATCCAGATAAGTAACTGACTTCTCCATGAGAAGCTTGCGCATCCGGGCAGAGCCCACGAGCCTGGCTGCCTCTGGGTCGATTTCATTCAGAAGGCTATTGGCAAGGCTGCGGACTTCATCAAAGCGCCGCTGGGCACGAATGCCTTCGCGGACGGTGAGGGCCGCTCCAATCGTAACGGCCGCAACCAGGAGGGTGGCCAAGGCTACAGGCAAACGGTTGCGGCGGGCGAACTTGGACCAACGATAGGTGAAAGTGTCGGGACGCGCGATAACCGTTTCACCTGCAAGATGGCGACGGATGTCTTCAGCGAATTGGGCAACCGAACCGTAGCGTCGTCCTGCTTCTTTACGCAGGGCCATGAGCAGGATGTTGTCGAGGTCACCGACAAGTTGCTTTCGCAATCGAGTCTCCGTAGGTACGTGATGGGACGGCGGGTGGATCTCGGTTGTGCAGACTAGATTCTGGATCTCGGCTGGAGAGTAGTTTTTCAGTTTGTAAGGGCGTTCGCCCGTAAGGAGTTCGTAGAGGACGATACCGAGGCTGTAAACGTCTGAAGCTACGGTGATCGGCTCTCCGCGCACCTGTTCGGGGCTGGCATAGTCTGGCGTCATCATCCAGCCGGTTTGTGTAGAGGTTTGCCCGTCTACGACCAGTTTTGCGATGCCAAAGTCGAGTAGTTTTGGGGTGCCGTCTGCAGTTACGAGAATGTTGGAGGGCTTGAGATCCCGATGGACGATGAGGGCAGCATGGGCATGCTGGACGGCGTCACAAACCTGAATAAAGATTTCGAGACGCTCTTTGACGGTAAGATTCCACTGTCTGCAATAGGAATCGATGGGGAGGCCATCGATGAGCTCCATGACGATGTAGGGGATGCCGGCATGGTCGCCACCGTCGATCAGACGGGCGATGGAAGGGTGCTGCAGTTGGGC
>JAPKYY010000719.1 GCA_026394095.1 Acidobacteriota bacterium
GCACTCTCAAAGACGGCAACAGTCATGATGTTGAGAACCTGCCCCTGATCCTCGCCGGCAAAGGCAAAGGCGCACTCCGTTCAGGCCGCCGCCTCCGTGCCCCTGAAAAAACACCGCTCTGCAATCTCCATCTCGCCATGCTCCACCGCATGGGCATCGAAGAAAAAAACTTCGGCGATAGCACCGGCCCCCTCGAAGGTCTCTCATGATATTCCGCTTCCTGCTCTGCGCAGCAACTCTCACCGCTGGCCAATACGGCCCTGATCGCGGCAACCTTGTCATCGTTGGCGGTGGTGCCGTCGGCCCCGAAATCTGGCAACGCTTCATTGCCCTCGCAGGCGGCCCAAGTGCCCCGGTCGTCTACATTCCCGCAGCCTCGGAAACCGAACCAAAAGACAACGCCGCAGACTTCCTCAAGCGCGCTGGCTTCACCGATGTCACCGTCCTCCACACGCGCGACAAGAAAGTTGCCGACACCGACGCCTTTGTCGCTCCCCTCAAAAGAGCCAAAGCCGTCTGGTTCGCCGGCGGCCGCCAGTGGCGTATCGTCGACAGCTACGAAGGCACCAAAACCGAGCGGGAATTCCAGAACGTCTTAAACCGTGGCGGCGTCATCGGCGGCACCTCCGCCGGGGCCACCATCCAGGGTTCTTATCTCGTACGAGGTGCCAAATCCGGCAACGAAATCATGATGGCCCCGGGCTACGAACGAGGCTTCGGCTACCTCCGCAATGCCGCAATCGATCAGCACCTGCTCAAGCGCAACCGAGAGAACGACCTCTGGGAAGTCATCGCCAAACACCCCGACCTCCTGGGCATTGGCCTCGATGAAGGCACAGCCATCATCGTCCAGCAGGATCGCTTTGAAGTAGTCGGAGTCAGCAAAGTAGCCATCTACGATGCAGGCCACAAACCCAAGCCAGACGAAAAGCGGCACTACTTTCTGGAAAGTGGCGACACCTTCGACATGCTCGCCCGGCAAAAAGTAACTCCCCTGTCCCAGCGTTAACGGCCTTCGTCCCAAGCCCATAGCTAGGCAAGCGATTCTCAAGCACTATCAAACTATGAGATTGCATTTCCTCTTCCTTGCCGCTAGCATCCTCAGCGCCCAGGGTCCAAAGCTGAGCCAGGCCTGGGTCTACGACACCCACGATTCCCTCGAGGCCGCCAAAGGCGGCGGTGCAACTCCCGCCCTCGAAGTCACCCCCGTCTACAGCAAAGGCCGCCTCTATATCTCCACTCCCTGGGGAACCGTAGCAGCCCTCGAATCCACCACAGGTAAAGAAATCTGGCGAATCAATCTCAAAATCAATCCCAACGGCAGTTACGGCGATTTCACCAACCGTGGCCTCTCCCTTAAAGGCGACAAACTTTACACAGGCACTGTCGACGGCCGCCTCGTCTGCATAGAAGCCAACGACGGTAAACTCTGCCCCAACTTCGGCAACAAAGGCGAGATTGATCTGACAAAGGGCCTGAGACACCAGCCACAATACGTCGGCGAATACGAAGTCACCAGCCCACCCGCAATCTTCCGCAACGTCGTTATCACGGGAAGCGCCATCGCCGACAACAGCCGCTTCAATATGGCAAGTGGCGAAGTTCGTGCCTTCGACTCCAACACAGGCGCTCTCCGCTGGACCTTCCACCCGCTCGATGAATCCACTCAAGCTGGCGGAGCCAACACCTGGAGCCGCATCGTCGCCGACGAGTCCACCGGCCTCGTCTTCCTTCCTGTCGGCAGCGCCAGTCCAGACTACTATGGCAACAAACGCCCCGGCGACAACCGCCACGCCAACAGCCTCGTCGCACTCGATGGCAACACAGGCAAGATCATCTGGACCTTCCAAACCGTACATCACGACATCTGGGATTACGATGTCGCCTCTCCACCAGAGCTCTATGAACACAAAGGCAGAAAGGCCATAGCCGTCGGCTCCAAAACGGGCCACCTCTTCCTCCTCGATCGCCTCACCGGCAAACCCATCTTCGGCATCGAAGAACGCAAAGTCCCCGTAAGCGACGTCCCCGGAGAATCCAGCTCCCCCACACAACCATTCCCACTCAAACCCGCCCCGCTGGTCCGCCACAGCATCAACGAAAGCGACATCGCAGCCACAGATCCCAAAGACCGCCAAGCCTGCATCGCAACTCTAAAAACATTGCGCAACGAGGGCATCTTCACACCCCCAAGCGAACGCGGCACTCTCGTCATCCCCGGCAACATCGGCGGTCTGCATTGGGGCGGCCTCGCATGGGCCAAAAGAGACGGCATCCTTATTGCTCCAGTCAACGATCTCCCGGCAATCATCACACTCATCCCCAAGTCCAAGTTCCGCGAAGAACGCTCCAAATATCCCGACCGCGAAACTACCGAACAAAAAGGCACAGACTTCGCCATGAGCCGCAAATTCTTTACCTCACCCAGCGGCAAACCCTGCGTCGCCCCTCCCTGGGGCAGCCTCGTTGGCATTAAGGCAGACACGGGCGAAATCGCCTGGAAAGTCCAACTCGGAGACTGGCCCAACCTCGGCGGCCCCACCATCAGCAGCAAAGGAGTGCTCTTCATCGGTGCGGATTTCAGCCCCTTCCTCCGCGCCTTCGATCCACGAACAGGTCAACAATTGGGACAATGGCAACTACCCACCAGTGCCAGAGCCACTCCCATGACCTTCATCGAAGACGGTAAAGAATTTATAGTCATCTCAGCCGGTGGCCACAACGCACCCATGAGCAAACTCGACACCAAAATCGTCGCCTTCAGGATCGATTGATGACGAGCCGCCCCGCGCTCAAGATCTTCCTCATCCACACGGCCATGGCC
>JAPKYY010001047.1 GCA_026394095.1 Acidobacteriota bacterium
CTCGCCGCTGACTACGACCTAATAATCCGCAATGCCCGTATCATCGACGGCAGCGGCAACCCCTGGTTCCGCGCAGAGATTGGCGTCAGTGGAGCCAAGATCGCAAAGATCGGCGTCCTCACAGGCAAGACTGCCACTCGTACCATCGACGCCGCTGGCAAGATCGTCACCCCGGGCTTCATCGACGTTCATACCCACTCTGAATCCGGCATCGTCAAATTCCCCCAGTCGGAGAACTTCCTCCGCGACGGCGTGACTACGATTGTCACCGGCAACTGCGGCTCCTCAGAACTCGACATCCGCGACTTCTCGGCAAAGCTCCGGGAAATCAAAACCGGCATCAACGTTGCCACCCTGGTCGGCCACAACTCAATCCGCATCGAAGTAATGGGTTCTGAAGACCGCAAGGCCACCCCGCAAGAAATCGAGCGAATGAAGGCCATGGTCGACAAGGCCATGCAGGCTGGCGCCGTCGGCTTCTCCACCGGCCTCGAATACGTACCCGGCACCTACTCGCCGATCGAAGAACTCGTCGAACTGGCCAAAGTCGCCGGCAAGTACGGCGGCATCTACACCTCCCACATGCGCGATGAAGGCTCGCAGGTCCTCGATGCCATGCGCGAAGCTGCTGAAGTCGGACGCCTCGCCGGCGTGCGCGTCCAGATCTCACATCTCAAGCAGGACACCAAAGCCTACTGGGGCAACACCCAGAAGATGATTGACCTTCTCGAGGACTACCGCGCCAAAGGATCTTCAACGAAGTCCTCGCCTCAAACACCAAGCGCGGCTATAACGACTTCGAATACACCAGCGTTGCCAGTTGCAGCTTTGAGCCCAAATACGAAGGCAAGAACCTCCGTCAGATCTCGGCCCTCCGCGGCCGTCCCACCTCTCACGAAGCAGACGTCGAAACTGTCCTCGAGCTGATGGAAAAAGGCGGCGTCAGCGTTGTCACCAAAGCAATGAGCGAAGAAGACGTCGACAACATCATGCGATACCGCAATACTGCCGTTGCCAGCGACGGCGGCGTCCGCGAGTTCGGCGCAGGCCGCCCTCACCCGCGCAGCTACGGCACCAACGCCCGCGTCATCAACGAATACGTCCGGCTCAAGAAGACTCTCACCCTCGAAGACGCCGTCCGCAAGATGACCTCTCTCCCGGCTCAAATCTTTGCCTTCAAAGATCGCGGCCTCGTCCGTGAGGGCTTCGCAGCAGACCTCGTCATCTTTGATCCGGAAGGCGTCCGCGACAACGCAAATTTCGAAAATCCCCACCAGTACTCCAGCGGCTTCGACTACGTGGTGGTCAACGGCAAGGTCGCAGTCGAAACTGGCAAATTGACGCCAGAACGCGGCGGACAGGTAATTCTCAGGCAGTAATGATCCAATTCAGTAATGCGGGCAAGCGGTTTGGCCCGAAGGTTCTTTTTGATGATGTCAACTGGCTGATTGGTCCTAAAGACCGCATTGGCCTCGTCGGCGCAAACGGCACGGGCAAATCTACCCTCCTCAAGATCATCGCCGATCTCGAACAGGTCGATAGCGGCGACATCTCCCGCATGCGCAATATGCGCCTCGGCTATCTGCCCCAGGACGGCTTGAAGCTCGAAGGCCGCAGCGTCTTCGCCGAATGCGCCAGTGTCTTTGAGCACCTCCGCCAGATGGAGCGCGACATGGAAGAGACCCTGTCTTCGATGTCCGATCTCGATCACGAGAGCGCCGCCTACGCCGCAGCTGCCGACAAATTCTCCCGTCTCGATAACGAGTTCCGCGCCAAAGAAGGCTACACCATCGACATGCAGGTGGGCTCGATCCTCACCGGCCTCGGCTTCGATAAAGACGACTGGGGCAAGCCCTGTGAAGAATTCTCCGGTGGCTGGCAGATGCGCATCGCCCTCGCCAAGCTTCTCCTTGAAAAACCCGAAGCACTCCTCCTCGACGAACCCACCAACCACCTCGACCTCGAAGCCCGCAACTGGCTCGAAGAGTACCTCCACAACTACCCCAACGCCTTCATCCTGATCTCGCACGATCGCTACTTCCTCGACGTCACTGTCTCGAAAATCGTCGAAGTCTGGAACAAGAAGGTCACC
>JAPKYY010000289.1 GCA_026394095.1 Acidobacteriota bacterium
TCATGCGGCACTCAGAGCTTGAGAGTGCTGGCGGCCTGAGCTACCTGATGAGCCTCGACGAGGGTATCCCGCAGTCGCTGAACGTATTTGGCTACGTGAAGATCGTCAAAGAAAAGGCGACTCTTCGTAAGGTCATCTACACGGCGCAAAGCGTGATGGACAAGGCCTTTCTTGGAGTGGATGAGGCCGATCATATTCTGGCTGAGGCCGAAGAGTCGTTCCTTAATATTGGCGCTTCCAAGGCCAAGAACACGCTGTCGAAACCGTCGGAGATCATCGATGAGATTGGCCTCGATCAGTTTCTCGACCCTTCGAGCCGCATCAAAGGTGTTTCGACCGGCTTCAGCAAGTTTGATGAGATGACGGGCGGCTTTCGCGAAGGTGAGCTGATTATCATTGCCGCTCGCCCTGCTATGGGCAAGACGGCTTTTGCTTTGAATATTGCGTCGCATGTCTGTGGGCCTCGGGTGAACAAACCGGTGGCCGTGTTCTCACTCGAAATGTCGAAAGAGAGCTTGCTGACTCGTATGATTTGCGCTGCAGCACGTGTAGACCAGCATCGCTTTCGTACGGGCTTTTTGAATGACGACGAGCGGCGGCAGTTGGCAGTGGCTGCCACCGATTTGATGGATGCGCCCTTGTATTTGGATGATTCTCCGGGCGTGAACATGATGGACATCCACGCCAAGCTGCGGCGTGTGCAGGCAGAGCGTGGCCTGGGGCTTGTGATTATCGACTATCTGCAGCTGATGCAGGCGCGTGGCAACCACGATAGCCGTACTCAGGAAGTAAGCTCGATCTCGCGAGGCATGAAGCTGCTGAGTAAAGAACTTCGCGTGCCGATTGTGGGCTTAAGCCAGTTGAGCCGTGGCCCGGAAACCCGGCCTGGCGATCACCGGCCGCAGTTGAGCGACTTGCGCGAATCGGGTTCGATCGAGCAGGACGCCGACATGGTGTGCTTTCTGTTTCGTGAAGAAGTGTACAAGCCGGACCGCGAAGACCTGAAAGGCCGCGCGGAACTGATCATTTCCAAGCAGCGTAACGGCCCGGTGGGCAAGGTGGACCTTGCTTTCATTCACAAATTCACCAAGTTTGGGAATCTGGCTGAAGATATGGGTGATGTGCCGCACGACGACTATGTGTAATATACTCACTGTTCGTCCCAAAAAACAGGAGAACTACTTTGGCTGAATGGCAGTTTGCGCACGCGGATAAGACCGAACGATTTGCAATGGTTCATCACTTCTCGATGGTGAAAGTGCAAGATGACCGCGAGATCGAATTCCTGATCACCGTGAAAGAGTTTGTGAGCCCGCAGGAACCCACCATGAAGTTCTTCGCTCAGGCTGACAAGCAGACCAACCAGAAGACGATTCCATTTACCCCCTGCGGTTGGGGTGGGTCCATGCTGAAGGCTCTGTCGGAGTGTATGCAGGCTGTGCGCCGCTTCCCTTACGAAGGGGAATAACTCTAGAGCAGCGCTTCAATTTTGGCGCTGAGCTGTTCTGCGGTGAGTTTGCCGGGGTTGTACAGGCGAACGATGCCTGTCTTGTCGATCAAGACCAGAGTCGGAGACGTTGACGATCCGTAGACACGGAAATTTTCTTCACTCAGTGGTGCTGCCATGCCTGGGATGCTCTTGTAAAACTTCTCGTAGATTCCTGCAATGTAGGGCTTCTCGACTGCGGGTGCTGCATCGTCGCCACCATTGATATAGCCGTAGTGTTGGGTGGGGCCAACGATGGTGAGACCTTTAGGGCCGTACTTTGCCGCGAGATCGGCAAGAATCGGGGCTTGTGCTTTGCAATCTCCGCACCAGTGGGCCCAGAAGAAGAGCAGTACCGGTTTGCCTTTGAGGCTGGCGAGAGTTTTGGGCTTAAGTGAGCCGACGGAATCTTTGATCTCAAGTGCGGGGGCTCTTTTGCCTTCGAGTGAGAGCAGGTTGATGTTCTTCTGAATGCGGGTGCGGATCGAAGTGTTGTGGTAGGTCTTCTCTTCGCGGGCAAGAAATGTGAGAGCTTCGCTGAGCTGGCCTTTGCCGGCGAGGGCTTGGCCTTCGACTTCGATCGAGGCTCCGAAGCCGATCGGAAGCCGCTTTTCATCGTCGAGCTTGCGGGTCTTCAGGGCTGCCAGCGAGAGCTTGCGTGTCTCGGCGGAGTAGGCGAGCGCCTTGTCAAATTGCTTCGCCGCAAGGGCTCCACGACCCAGCCAGGATTGCGCTTCGATCAATTCTGGCGTCCAGGGGCCGCCTGCCCTCTGTGTTTCAATCAGCTTCTCGGCTGCGGCGAAATCCTGCTTCTGGAGCAGAATGCGAACTTCGGGAACAATTGCAGCCTGGGCGGCGAGTGAGGCAAGGAGGAGTGTGAATAGTTTCATGCGAGAAGCTTCTTTGTAAATTCGATGCTCAACTCGAGATCTCGACGCTCCTTAATTGCGGCTCCGTCCTTTTCGAGCTTGGGCGGGTCTTGTTGCGGGCTGCCTTTTTCGGCGAGGGAGAGGAAGCGGCTGAATTCCCAGGCAGGCGTGTTGCGGTAGGCTTCCCAAAACTTCTGCTCAAAAACCTGAAATTTGCGTTGTCCCGTAACGATGATTTCCATCGAGAGGGCCTTGCCGGGGCAGAGTTCGAGATAGCGTTTCACCCAGCCGGAGATGTCTACGTTGCCCTCACCCATGCGAGTACACTGCACGGCGATGCCTTCAGGCGTTTTCCAAAAGTTAGATGCGGGTCTTCGAGGGCCCAAACCGGGTTGCCGCTATCGATGACGGCACCAACGAAGTCTTTGCCGGCCAATTCGATCAAGCCCTTGAGCTCGCGGGCCTGCATGTCGCCAGCGTGATTCTCGACAGCTACTTTGATGTTGTGGTCCTGGGCGAAGCTGCGGCATGCGCGGAGGGTCTTGGCTGTGTTCTCGATGTTGCCTTCAAGCGGCGTGGCACTCTGCCGGTCTGCCATGGTGCCGAGGAAGCAACGGACCAGGCGAGAGTCGGCCAGGTGTGCGGCGTGGATGACGCGCTTGAGTTGTTCTTCTGCTGTGCCTTGTTTTGCGTCGAAGCTCGTTGAGGTAGGGCAGATGGAGCGCATGCCGATCTCGAGAGTGATTCCCAGCTTCTTTGCGTGTGCCGCCACCTTTTTGACATGTTCGTCCTCGAGAGAGCCTAGAAAGCGGATCTCGGAAAAGTGGACGACTTTGGCGCCGAATTTTGCGGCGTAGTCGAGGTGTTCAAATGCCGTCCAGCCCTGACTGCGGACGCTGAAAAGATCAATGCCAAGTTGAACGTCGTTGGCGGCGGCAAGAGCGGAAGTGATTAGCGGCATGGCGGCAAATTGGCGACGGGTCATCTAGATTATCTTTCGTTTGGCTAGAAAGTTGAAGATCTGTGCATATATGTCGGCGAACTGATCTGCGGTGAAGTTACCATGTCCCCCCTGATGGATGGGAACCATCTCTGCATCGCTGCCGGCATTGCGAATTTCTTTAGTGATATCGACGCCGTGTTCATAGGGGACAGTCGGGTCTGCGTCGCCGTGGATTGTAATGACGGGAGGGAGATCTTTGCGAACCCAGGTGACCGGGGAGAGTTTCCGGGCCAGTTCCTGCCGGTCTGGGACGGATTCCGGAAGCCATGTGACCGCATATTTGCGCATATGCTCGCCTTCCAGTTGATCCTGTACATCGGTGATGCCGTAAAAATTAACGACGGCGGCAACCTTGCCTGTTGGGCCCAATTTGGCATGCTTGGGGGTTAAGCCCACCATAAGCGCCAGGTGGCCACCTGCCGAATCGCCTGTGACGATGATTTTGTTCTTGTCTACTCCGTATTTAGCGGCGTTCGAGCGAAACCACTCGGCGGCGGCGAGAACGTCCTGCACCGCGGCGGGTGCAAGAGCCGAACCCGCAAGCCGATATTCGACGTTGGCAACGACGAAACCTTTTTCGAGGTAAGGCAGGCAGAGGCGGTCAAAAACATTTTCCTTCTTGCCTCCTACCCAGCCTCCTCCATGAATCACGATTACTCCGACGCGTTTGGCTGAAGTCTCTGCGCGTTTGGACTGCAGGATGTCGAGCACTGTCTCTTTGTGTGTCGAATAAGAGATGTTGGATTCGACGCTCAC
The DNA here is from genome assembly GCA_026394095.1 of Acidobacteriota bacterium. Classification (GTDB taxonomy): domain Bacteria; phylum Acidobacteriota; class Terriglobia; order Bryobacterales; family Bryobacteraceae; genus Bryobacter. The sequence goes on from JAPKYY010000289.1 coordinate 4,115, forward strand.
CCAGTCTGGCACCTGATTTTGAGCGAGCAAAAGAGTGGGAAGGAGACTTAGAAAAAGACGTTGCACCATAGTCATCAATTATATTGAGAGAAGATGAACAAACTTGGATCCTTAATTTTATTGGCTTTTTCGGCCTTTGCTGCTGAGCCCCTGTTGGTGAAGCACGCGGCAAAGGATGTTGCACCTAGTGCCGACCCAACCTCTGCCTTTTGGAAGGAAGTTGCGCCGGTGCTTGCCACCAGGAGCAATCTGGGCGTTGAGTTGCCAACCAACCGCACTGAGATCCGGGTTCGCTGGACCGAGAAGAACCTCTACGTGCTCATGACTTGCCCTTATCAGGAATTGTTCCTCCTGCCCAACCCAAGCACTACAAAAGAGACCAACAAGTTGTGGGAGCACGATGTCGCCGAAATTTTTGTGGGCGCAGATTTTGAGAAGATCCATCAGTATCGCG
>JAPKYY010000040.1 GCA_026394095.1 Acidobacteriota bacterium
CCCGCCAATGGTGCCACCGAAATCATTAAACCGGAGCGGTAGCAAGCGTTGATCGAAAAAGGACCGGGCGTCAAAACGATTGTTGCGAACGAAGTAGAAAAGGCTGCCATGAAACTCTTGCGTGCCGCTTTTGGTGACCAGATTGATGAGCGCCCCGCCTCGGCCGCCGAACTCGGCTGCGTAGGCCGAAGTTTCCATCTTCACTTCGGCAAGGGCATCGACGTTAGGGTCGACCAGCGAATTGCCGTTTCCTCCATCGGTCAAATTTGGCGCTCCATCTACAGTGAAGAAGTTGGAAAGAGATCGAACTCCGTTGACAGCCTGCTGGCTGACGTTTGTTTGCGGGTTGAAGACATTCAGTGTTGTTGCCGCTACGCCGGGCGTGAGGCGCAAGAGTTGAGTGTACTGACGGCCATTCATGGCGATTTGACTCACCTGCCTGTCGTCGATCACCCTGCCGATGCTTCCTGAAGTGGTCTGCACCTGCTCGGCAGAAGCGTCCACAGTCACTGATTCAGTCATCTGGCCAATCTCAAGCCGGGCTGAGAGAGGGCGTGTCGATCCGCTGTCGAGAACCACACCTTGTTGCTCTACACTCTTGAATCCGGGATGTTCGAAGCGGATTTGATATGTACCGGCGGCCAAGCCGGGAAACACGAAAGACCCTGTCGCATCCGTGCGTACGGTTTGTCTGCTTCCCGTTCCCTGGTTGCGGGCCACCACAGTAGCACCAACGAGCACGGAGCCGGAGCTATCCGATACGGTTCCAGTGATCAGGCCAACATTAGTTTGACTGAAGACGGGTGCAGCGCAAAACAGGAGCAGATATGACATGAATCTGAGTAACATGGGTCCTCTTTCAATGAAGCGCGAGATATTAGATCGCAATACGCTTCGAGAGAAAGTTAGCAGTTGCCCTGTGATTGTTCAATCGTTTTGAGGCCTAAAACGACGGAGTTACGGTAACCGCATGGTTGTTACCTGAGGTTCAGCGAATGGCGAGTGAGTGGTAGCGGGAGTGGGTGCGAACGGCATCCCATCGGGGGTCCAGTGGCAGCCAAAGCACCTCGTAAGAACGGTCTTGAAAGGCACGCTCGAGACTATCGAAAGTGCGATCTACTTCACCAAGGCCGAGAGACACCAGCGCAATGTCGAAAGGCGAGACGTACCTCTCCTGGCTGAGTTCGATGAGTTCGACTTCACAGCGGCGCGCATCGGATGTATTTCCAGAAATGCCAAAGGTATGCCCGAGTGCTCCGATAAGTCGGGCGGTTGGCCGAAGTGTACGGCCCCTGCTAAAGGCGGTGATGGCTGAATCGTAGTCTTTCAATTGCGCACAAGCCAAACCCAGGATCCAGTAGGCCTCATGAAAATTGGGGTCGAGTTCCAGACTGCGGCGTGCCTGGGCGGCGGCCGCCTGGTAGTCACGCATTGCCCAATGGATCACAGCCACATCGCGAGCAATGCCGATCGACAAGGGATCCATCATGGCAGCTTCGCGAATTTCGAGTTGGGCCTCGACGAGCCTCCGCTGGGGCATCAGGCAGGTAATGGCGTACCAGTGATGGGCCGTCGAGAGCCTTGGATTCA
>JAPKYY010000814.1 GCA_026394095.1 Acidobacteriota bacterium
ATGTATTCCACACCGGCAGCAAATCCCGCCCCATTCACCATGTTTCCTAACTTCGGGCGCAGCCCCTTATAATCCGGCTGCAGTGTCTTGAGTTTGTTGCCGTCTATAAATTTGCGTAAGAAGTTTTCTGCCTTGGTAGCCTCTTCCGGTTTCAGCGCTTTGGCTTTTTCTTCCCTCAGCTTTTCTATTTCATCTGTACGGCTCTGACGTTCCTGGCCCCAAAGAAACGAAACAGCTAGCATGGTAATGGAGACGAGTCGAATCATTATCTTTCAGTTTAGGCGTTCCCCTTCTAATTGGCACTCCCCAAATGGGGGGGGATTTCTCTAACCCATTCATACAAATGAAACACTTGCAGTTCAAGGTACTCTTGCTCATTCTTCTGTTTGATTCGCTCGCCAGCGCTCAGAACTTCCGAACTTATGTGGCTCAGCTCAATGACTCCAGCTTTACCCTGGCTTGGGGAACTACTACAGGAACCTCCAAAAACACCATAGGCCGGGGAGCCGAAAGCCCGGGCGAGGCCGTTTTAGAGGTGAATGGACAAAGCTACACCACTCGCCAAAGCTGGTACCAGCTAACCGGCCTCAGACAGGACACAAATTACAAATACGTACTGAAGCTCAAGGGTCAGTCCATCGCCTCTGGCACTGTTCGAACTTGGCCGAAGAACTCGAAATCGCTTGCTTTTTTTGTAATAGGGGATTGGGGAAACGGGACTCAGACTCAATTTGCCATTGCGTCTCGAATGGAACAAGAGCGCCAGCGATTGGCTCAAACCGGCAGCCCCGTGAGGTTTGTCATCAGCACCGGCGACAACATCTACAAAGGCGGCTCCAGAGATAGAGATTGGGAAAGAAAATTCTTTTCGCCCTACCAGGCAACCCTGCAATCGATTCCCTTCTACGCGGTACTCGGCAATCACGATGGCAACGAAAGCGAAGCTTCTGCAGATCTTCCAGCCTATCTCGATAACTTCTTCAGTCCTACAGGCCCAATGACCCGCTGGTACAAATTCCAGTACGGAGGATTTGCCGAGTTCTTTGCCCTCGATTCCACCACCAATCAGCACCCTTCTGCAACGTCCCCTGCATACCTGGAATCTGGCGAGCAAAGCCAATGGCTCAAGCAGCAACTCGCCGCGAAACCTCTGGATTGGCGAATCGCCATTATGCACCACCCCATCTTCACCGCAGGCCCCAACCACCCGCCCGCAATGCCAAAGCTATCGCATTGGTTTGAGAGCTTCCGAAAAAACGGAGTCTCGGCCGTCTTTGCCGGCCATGAACACAACCTCCAGATATCCGAGAGGAACTCTACCTCTGGCGAAATGCAGTTTGTCGTTTCAGGCGCTGGAGGAGAATTGCGAAGCTCCAGCGTCCTGAAAAAGATGAAAAGTAGAAACATCGCGGGATGGGCACCGCAAGCTCACTTCTTGTTGGTGCAGATTGAAGGAGACGCAATGACAATCCTGCCGGTCAGCGATAAGCCCCTGATCCTCAAGAATCCTGCCGGGCAAGCCGTGCCCATGCCGGTCCGCGTCCCAAGACGCATCCCTTAGGTCGCTTGACCGGACGGCCAGCCCGCACGCAGCGAACCCTTCGTCACAAGATCAACCGCATTGCTGGATGCAGCCAGATCAAAGTTCTGGCTTTCCAGCCGATAGATCTCGAGCACACTCTGCGTTGCTGAAAACGGGTCAGAAGCACCACGAGCCGCATTCAACTGGCTGGCAAGCACAGACGCTTCAATCATCTGCCCGTTGGGCATCTTGATGTACTGGTCGCGCTGTGAAGTTCCAAACGTGTCAAATGGCCCGTTCACCAGCGTCCCGCCCATCATTTGTGCCAGTTGCTTCCCACTCTCCGCTGTCACATTCCCAACGGCTCTCGGCACAAACTCAGGCTTTCCATTCGAGCCGTTAGCCCAGCGAATATCCACATTATCTATGGCAAACGGCGTGCTGCGGCTCAGATTGTGCAACATCAGATTCGCGTAGTTTCCGGTGTTGGAATCCAGCCACTTCTGCTGCATGTTGTTAAATTTCACCGGCGCAGGTGCAGCCCCGCCAGACCCTGGCCCCGTCTCAACTGGTGGATTCGGGCTCCGCGGCGGTGTTGTCGGTGTCCTGCCAATCCCATCAGCGGCAGAATTTTGACGGGATGCCACAGAGTTGGCACCGATCGCCGACAAAATGCTGGCGTTTGAACTCGATCTGGTTGGTGTATCAAATTGGGAACCAAGTGCCGATTTGGAACCAGTCAGACTGCCCTGAAAGCTCTTCACAGGAGCAGCATTGGACTTTTGGGCACCAATATCGCCAAGCGTACGCCGTCCGCCACGGCCTGCGTATTGCGCTCCAGATACCGATTGGAGCGAAGGTCGAAATGAGGAGATTTCCTTCATACCATTGCCAATGCAACTCACATGCCAAACTCGCGCCACCAACAGCGGGATAATCAAAAACATGTTGCGTCGCAATTTCATCACCCTCGCCGGAGCTACCCTTGCCGCCTCGGCCCAAACTCCAACTGCCAAACGGCTCATCGTCCACGCCGACGATGCTGGCATGTGCCACTCTGCCAATATCGCTACGAGCGAGGCAATGGAAAAAGGGCTAGTCTCCTCCGCAAGCGTAATGATGCCCTGCCCCTGGGTTCAGGAATTCAGCGATTGGGCAAATAAGAATCCAACCATGGACTTGGGCGTCCATCTCACCCTCACCAGTGAATGGAAATACTTCCGCTGGCGTCCAGTGGCTTCGATCGACAAAGTCAAAGGTCTCATCGACAAAGAGGGATACATGTGGCGAGACGTCAGATCAACGGCCACAAACGCCAGCCCTGCAGAAATCGAAATTGAGCTCCGCGCACAAATCGAACGCGCCCGCGCCTACGGCCTCAAATTTACTCACCTCGACACCCACATGGGCACCCTCTACGCCAGGCCCGATTTCTTCGAAGTCTACACCCGCCTCGCCAAAGAATATGGCGTCCCCTGCATGCTCCCAAAGCCTCTCAAGGTAAGCGAAGCCGAGCTCAAAGGCTACCCAATCACCCTCGACATGCTGCGTGAAAAACAAAGCCAGGGCTACGCAATGCTCGACCGCCTGGTCACCGGAGTCAATGGCAAAAACTACGCCGAGCGGCGCCTCAGCTACCGGGATTTCATTAGCAAACTCGAACCAGGCGTTACCAAGCTGATCATCCACCTCGCCAAAGAAGACGCAGAGATCCGCGCCATCAGCAACTCCTGGGAATACCGCTGGGCCGACTACCAGTTCTGGACCAGCAATGAGGCAAAAGAACTCCTGGCCCAACACAACGTAGAACTATTTACCTACCGGCAACTCGCGCAGGCTTGAAGTCGGGCTCGCTTGCGGACATTCCAGTAGCTGATAGCTGAATTCGGCCACAACCGAGCTCACCGCCAGACAAGCCATCAACAGCAAAGCATTGCTAAACCAGTAGCCGACCACGTCTGGCAAGT
>JAPKYY010000735.1 GCA_026394095.1 Acidobacteriota bacterium
GCCAGTCGGCAGGTTTTGAGGGGTAGCCGAAAGAGACGGCAATTTCGCGGGCCTTGACCATTAGGGCGGCTTGAGGGAGGTCTACTGGAGCGTAGTCGAGAATCTCAACATGGCCTTTCAGGTAGGGAAAGGCGAGGAGATAGATCAGTGCACCAACCACGAGAGGGACGCTGTAGCGGGTGGAGAGGCCTGCGGAGTTGCTGGCGGCGACCAGTTCTGGACTGGGGGTCTGGCCTGCGGCGAGAGCGGCGGCCAGAGGGTCGCCTCCAGGTAGAGCCGCGGCGATGGCGATGGCGGAGTGCGGCCGGTTGGCCGGGATGGGATCGAGGCAGCGGCGAATGATGTTCTCAACGGCGGGGTCGATGTCACTGGCGTGGGAGCTCATGCTGGTGAGAGACATGGCCTCCTGCTGGTTGAGCATCTCGTTGATGTTGCTCGCAGTGTAGGCGCGTTTGCCGGTGAAGAGTTCGTAGAGGACGAGGCCGAGTGAGAAGATGTCGCTCGAATGGGTGACTTCGGTGCCTTTGATTTGCTCTGGGGCCATGTAGGCGGGAGTGCCCTGGCGGATCTCGGCGGCGTTGAGTTCGCTGGCTACGGCGGCGAGGCCGAAGTCGCAGATGAGGACTTCGCCGTTGCGGTCGAGCATGATGTTGTGAGGCTTGAGGTCGCGATGGATGACGCCTTTGGAGTGGGCGGCGGCAAGGCCGGCGCAGGCTTTGCGTGAGATCTCAATTGCTTTGTCGCAAGGAAGACGGCCGATGCGGCGGAGGAGGCTGGCGAGGTCTTCGCCGTCGACGTATTCCATCGAGAGGAAGGGAAGGCCTTCGGCTTCGCCGATATCGTAGACGCGGCAGACGTTGGGATGCGACACCTGGCGAGCGATGCGGACTTCTGAGTGGAAGCGTTCGAGCCAGCGGGGATCTGAGGAAGCGAGTGCGGGGAGGAATTTGAGTGCGACGGATTGGCCGAGGGTAAGATCTGTTGCGCGGTAGACTTCGCCCATGCCGCCTTTGCCGAGGAGGGCGATGATGCGATAGCGGCCGTTGAGGAGTGTGCCTGGAAGGAAGCGGCCCTCGATGGACGCGTGGGTTGAGGGCTGGCTGAGTTGTGACCTGCTGGTGGACGTCGAGCCGCTGATGACGGTTTGTGTGAAGTCTGCTGGTGAGGGGTCAGGCATCCTTAGATATGCTAACGCTGATGAGATTTGTTTTGTTTGCTCTTTTAATGGCCGGCATCTTACCGGCGGCTTGTGAGTTTGAGATGGTGATCCGAAATGGACACGTGATTGATCCGGCGAACCGGCGGGACGGCCGGTTTGATGTGGCCATCGCCAATGGAAAGATCGCACGTGTTGCGGCAAAGATTGAGGTGCCAGCGGAATGCAAGACGGTGGATGCCACCGGGCTTTATGTGACTCCCGGGCTGATTGATATTCATGCTCACGTTTATGCGAATACGGGAATTCCGCTGGAGTTGGCGGGTGAGACTTCGTTTGTGCCGGATGCGATTGCCCCCCGGAGCGGGGTGACGACGATTGTGGATGCCGGGACCAGCGGGTGGAAGAACTTTGAAGATTTTCGTAAGCGGATCATTGATCGATCGCGGACGCGTGTATTGGCTTTTGTGAATATTGCTGGCCTCGGGATGAGTGGCAGCCGCAATGAACAGAACACGGCAGACATGGACAGCGAAGGGCTGGCTGCGATTGCGAAGAAGCATAAGGACATTGTTGTTGGAGTGAAGACGGCGCACTACGGAGCGCCAGACTGGATTGCTGTAGACCGGGCGGTGGGGGCTGGAAAGCTGGCGGGGATTCCGGTGATGGTGGACTTTGTGACGCATCATCGCGAGGCCCGGCCAATCGAGAAGCTGTTGATGGAGAAGATGCGGCCGGGTGATATCTATACGCATCTTTACTCGGGTTTGCGTTACGAGCAATTGCCCAGTGGCAAGATGAACCCGGTGCTGTGGGAGGCCCGCAAGCGTGGTGTGTTGTTTGATTTAGGGCACGGCAATGGGAGTTTCTTCTGGACGGTAGCCAAGGCGGGCTTTGCCGAGAAGTTTCTGCCGGATACGATTTCGACTGACTTGCACTTGCGGAGCTGGATGGACGGGATGAAGGACTTTAACAACGTGATGTCGAAGTTTCTGATTCACGGGGTGCCTCTGAAGGATGTGATCCGGATGTCGACGGTGGAGGCGGCGAAGGCAATTCAGCGGAAGGAACTTGGGACCCTGAGCGTCGGTGCGGAAGCTGATGTTGCGGTGCTAAAGGTGGAGAAGGGCAAGTTTGGTTATCTCGATAACCGGAAGCAGAAAGTGATGGGGGACCAACGCCTGACGACAGAATTGACGCTCAGAGCGGGCAAGCCCATTTTTGATCTGAATGGGCTTGCCTCTGATGAATGGAAGCCTGGGACCTTGCCCGGCGCCCGGATGCAGTAGCAGACTACTTGAGCTGCGCGATTTCGAAGTGCATGCCGTCGCGGCGGGTGAAATGACCGCCCCAGTAGAAGCCGTTTTTGTTGGCTATGGTGACGAGCTCGCGGACGCAGCCTAATTGGCCTACGCGAGCGGGCTCGACGCCGAGGCCGTTTTGGGCCATATTGATGTCGAAGGCTGTACCGAAGGAGTGGTTGCTCAGCACGGAGGTGCTGCCGCGGATGAAGCGCGGTACGAAGGAGCCGCCCCAGGTGAGGACGCGATCGAGAAGGCCCGCTTTGGCCCAGGCAGCCCAGAGGGCGCTGAGCTGTGGTGCGGCTTGTTTGTTGAACCAGACCTGGCCGGTGTGAGGGGCTCCGGAGATGCCGATGAGTTCTGGCACAACGACGCCGACGATGTTGTCACGCTGCCAGTTGCCTGTGATCACGATGTTTTCGGGATTGCCGGGAATGGGCTTGTGGACGAAATCGAATTTGCCGAAGACTTTCTGACGCGCTGCGTTGGAGGCGAGGGCGGGGAAGTCTGGGGCGGCTGGCCAGTTGGGGCCTTTCTTTGAATCGTCGTCGTCTACGACTGCTTCGAAGCCAAGGCCCATAGCGGCACCGAAAGTTTGGTTGCCGACAGCACCGTCGGGATCGAGACTGCGGTGTTTCTGAAAAGCGATGGTGGCGGCTTTGGTTTCTGCTGTGAAATCACCGTCGGCATTGCCTGGGTGGAAACCCTGACCAATGAGGAAGATCTGCCATTTTTTGACGTCGGGGCCTTTAAGGCCAAGCTTGAGTACTCGCATGTACTTAGTAGCGTAGCCCAAGACTCAAATCTGCCAAAATTCTTAGAAACTCAATCTTGATTTGAAGAGATTGGACTGACGGCGGGAGAGTTCGACCTCGTGGTTGCCTTTAAGGGTGGCGACGAGATTGTCGGCCGGGTTGAGGGAGACGTTCTCGATGTGGTTGAGGTTGATCAAGTGTTTGCGGTTGGCACGGAAGAAGAGTTCTTTGGGCAGACGGTCTTCGAGGGACTGAAGTGACTTCAGGATCAGGGGGCGGATTGTGCCGGACTGTTGGAAAAAGAGACGGGTGTAGTTGCCTTCGGATTCGAGGAGAGTGAGGTCTGCAGGTTTGAGGAACCAGCAGCGATCTCCGTCTTTGACGAAGAGGTGTTCGAGTGGAGTTTCAGAGATGGGGCTCAGTTTGGTGAGGGCCTGGGCGAGGCGGTTTGCGGCGATTGGTTTGAGTAGATAGTCGAGGGCGGAGACCTCGAAGGCCTTGAGGGCGTATTCGTCGAATGCAGTGGTGAAGATGACGTCGGGAGTTGAGTCGAGTTGTTCGAGGAGGTCGAAGCCGCTAGAGGATGGCTTTGCGGGTCATGTGGTTGGTAGCTCGATAGTGGCGAGGACCTGGCCGGCGGATTCGCTTAGCGTGAGTTTGGCCTGCGGGCCCCGGAGTAGGTGAAGGCGTTCGCGAACGTTGGCCAGGCCGGTACTGGTGGATGGGGCTTTGGTTGGAGCGAGGCTGCCGGGGTTGGTTACCTCAAGCTTTAGGCCGCCGAGGGTTCTGCTGGCATGGATCGTGACTTTGCCGACGCCATGTTTGAGTGCGTTCTCGACCAGGGTTTGCAGGCACATGGGCGGGACTTCTATGTTGTTGAGATTGTCTTCGATTTGCCACTCCACTTCGAGGCGCTCCTCGAAGCGCATCTTCTCAATGGCGAGATAGTCGCGGATGGCATCGAATTCTTCGCTTAAAGGAACGGTTGGCCTGCGGGATTGGGTTAGCGAGTAGCGCATGAGCTGCGAGAGGCGCGTGACGGCGTCTTGCGCGGCGGCGGGGTTTTCGAGGATCAAGCCGCGAAGGGAGTTGAGGGAGTTGAAGAGGAAATGCGGATTGATCTGAGCCTGGAGGGCCTGAAGTTGGGCTTCGCGTTGGGCGATGGAGCGCCAGATCAGGTGAACGGTGAAGTAGATGAGCAGCCAGATCAGCATGAGGAACATCATGTTGAAAACGATGCCGGCCACGATGGATTTGAGGCTGACCTCAGTGGTGGACATGGTGGTGCCAGCGACGATGTACCAGCAGAGCTGAATGAGAGCGGTGAGAGTGAGGGCGCCCAAAGGGATCATGAAGAGGGCGTGAATCGCTATGGTGCGCCAGGGTTTGGAGAGCAGACTGGTGCGGTGGATGTGAGCGCGGAGCGTGTGGGTGACGAGGATACCGGCAGCGCCGTAGGAGAGGAGGCCAAAGTTGGTTGTCCAGGGGAGCCTCATGTAAGTGTTGATCAACATAGTGTTGACCACTGCATAGAGGCCCCAGCCGATGGACTGGCATAGCCAGTAGAGTTTCCGTCTTTCGCTGGGGCCTAGCATCTGTTGTGACTCCTATTGTAGGAAGGTATCGAGCTGCATGAGATACCATTCCGGGTCGTCGAGCATGATGAAGTGCTTGGCGGTATCGCTCATTTTGATGGTTTTGTTGGGGAGTTTGGCGAATTGGGTTTCGTAGACTTCCATGGTCTTATCGCGGGTTGTGAAGTCTTTGTAGCCGATCCAGCTGGCAAGGACCAGAGTGCGGGCTTTGACCTTTGCGACGGCATCGCGCAGGTCTGTTGTGTAGAGGTCGAACATGGCGTTGGCAATGGCGACAGGGTCTGACTGGAGAGACCATTCGGTGACGGCGGGAAGGCCTTTGTCGCCGACGATGGATTTGAGCATTCCGCTTGTCTTGATGTAATTGCCGTATTGCTCTTTGGACTGTGCGGCAATCATCATGCGCATGCCTTCGGCCTGCTTGCGGAGGGA
>JAPKYY010000144.1 GCA_026394095.1 Acidobacteriota bacterium
CTACCGCAACTAGCCCTTAAGCTGTCGAATGATCATCTGAACCGCGCCCTGGATCACCAGATCCGAGCGCGGGATCAATTCCGGATAGGCGGCATTCTCGGCTTTCAAATACCAGCGCCCCTTGGCTAGCACCAGTCGCTTCAGAGTCGATTCCCCGTCGATCAAAGCCGCGACGATCTGCCCGGCCTTCGGGTTTGGTGTGGGTTGCAAGACCACGATGTCTCCATCCAGGATCGCTGCGTCTTTCATCGAATCCCCGCGAACTCGCAAGGCATAGCAGCCCCGTTGCGGTTTGAAGCCCAGCGTTTCGAGGTCTACCTGCATACAGCCTTCGCTGCGCACCTGCCCCATGTCCTGCGGTGGCCCGGCGGGAATTCCTCCATAAATGGGAATCGAGACGACAGGACCGTCGCCCACCACTTCAATTTGTCGCGAACCACGGTCTGCCCGGCGGATCGCGCCTTTGGTCTCAAGCGCGGTCAAGTGGCTGGCGATGCCGTTTGGGCTCTTTATGCCGAAGGCCCGCTGCATTTCAGGGATCGACGGCGAGCAACCCTGCTCGCGACGAAACTCGCTAATGAAATCGAGAATCTCCTGTTGGCGTGTGGTCAGTTTCATACTGTAAGTATTTACAGTATACTGCCTTAGCGATTACCCCAGTCCATCATCCAGCCCGCCCCTGGCACGATCGGGAAAAGCCGCAGCAGCGAGATGCTGGCAACGCCCGTGCGCGTGTTGTAGCCGTTGTAGGAATCAAAGGTGCGGTTGTTGGTGTTGAAGAGATTCATCACCTCTACAAAGAGCACGCCACGCCACTTCTTTCTTTCAAACTGTTTGTTCAGGCGGAAGTCTGCCCGGCTGAAGACCGGGAGCCTCACCTCATTGCGTTGCTGAGACAGAAAGTATTGGCCGTTGCGCTGGCTGAAGAAGCCGGCAATCGGGAAGTTCGACCCGTAGCTGTAGCGCACGCTCAGATTCACCGACGGGCTCATGCGGTAGCTGGCGTAGCTGTTGACGGTGTGGCGCTGGTCGAAATCGGCATCGTAGCGGGCACCGGTGATGCCGTCTCGCATTCTGGACCGAGACCAGCCATAAGAAATCCAGCCATTCCAGCGATTGGCGCTTCGCTTCTGCAGAAAGACCTCGAAGCCACGCGCGGCACCGCGCACGGAATTCTCGAAGCGGGCGGCTGCGGGCGGAAAGATAACCTGCCCGTTCGGCAGCAGGCGGATGTCGGCCAGCGGTTGTGCCAGCAAATCGCGGTCTGCCCGGTAATAAGCCTCAAAGCGCACGCGCGTGGTGGCATTCAGTGCTTGCTCGATGCCACCCACGGCGTGGATGGCGCGCGATGGCAACAACGCTGCATTGCCGAGATTCGCGATCATCAAGGCACTGAGCGGCACGTATTGAACCGCGTGGCTCCAGGCAGAGATCAATTGAGTTGATGAGCCCAGCCGCAAACGTGCGCTGGCGTGCGGCGACACCGATGCTGGTTGGCGGGTCGACGATCCGTCGAAACGCGAGCCAAGACTCACACTCAGGATTCCTTTGGTGAACGCTTCTTCGACATAGCCACCCGCCCGCAGCGCATTGCCATTCCAGGGGTCGCGACGCCGGATCGACAGAGGGTTAAAGATGTAGCGGGCTTCAAAGCCATCGTCGCGAATTTGCCGGAAGGACGTGCCCGCACGCAATGACTTCCACTCCACACCCGTATTCGCCACCCACTCGCCATAGCCAGCCGATGACAGCGGCAGATCGAGCAGGTTGCGATTGTTGCTGCGTTCACGTATCCAGGCGAGTTTGTTGGTAACCAGCAAGCGCTCGGAGGCCGTCCAGCGATGCCCGAGTTGCAGATTGGTCAGATGGTAGGTGCCGTTCAGGATGGAGTTGACCCCGAGGCTGCTGCGGGCACTGCTGCGATCGAGATCCGAGATTCCGTCAAAGAGTGCCAGGGTCACGTGTTGCTTGCTCGTCAGGTTGTAGCCGAGCTTGGCTTGTACATCAAAGAAGCCGAAGGCGAGCGTATCGATGGCGCGTGCCTTTTGCAACAGGTACTGAAGGTAGCTCTTGCGCACACTCACCAGCCAGGTGCCGCGCTTCCAGGGCCCCTCGGCCATTGCGCTGGTAGCGGCTACGCCTGTGTTCACCCGCCAGGCGAGACCATTGTCAGAGCCCTCCCGCACCAACATTTCGAGCGTAGATGCATTCCGATCCATATAGGCTACCGGTGGTGCTGCTGCGTGCAGCGTAACCGCTTCGATGACATCGGTGTTCAGCATCGAGATGCTGCCGCTGGCCTGCTGGCCCTGCGTCGAATGCAAGGGGTTGTTCATCAGGACGCCATCGAGGTAGATCCCAACACGTCTGAAGTCTGCACCTCTCACGGCGAAGCTTGCTGTGAAATCGTTTGTGGCGCTCACACCAGGCAGGCTCTGGACGGCGCGTAGCGGGTCGTTGGCGATTACGCCTGCCAGATTGCGCAACTCGGCCGAACTGAGGCTTCGCTCAGAAGGGCTCGACGCATACTGTGGCTCGTAGGGGCCTTCCTTCACTTCCACGCTGTCTTTCTGCGAAAGGCCGTCGGGAGTGAGAAGCAATTCCAGTTCGCGCGTTGGATCGGAGACCACTACGCGCAGGCTTCGATAACCCACCAATGAGACCAACAGGTCTGAAGCTGCCGCTATCGAAAAGCGGCCTTCGTTGTCGCTGATGGCACTTTGATCTCCAGCTACGACCTTCGCCTTGCTGAGTGCTTCGCCTGAGCGGGAATCTTTTACGACTCCGCGCAATTGTGCGAATGACCTATTGCTTGCGAGCAGCGGCAGCAGGATTAACAGCAGCTTCGTCAAATGGCGGCGGCAGGAAGTCATAGTCAGCAACCATTTTCTCCTGAAGTGCGATCTTGAGATCTTCTTCGATCTTTGCGTATTCGGGCTGCCCCGCGAGGTTGTTCAACTCACTCGGATCTTTGGCGAGATCGAACAATTCGACAATCGGTCTTGGCCTGGTGAAGTAAGCCTTGTCGATCGCTGGCGGCAGCGTTCCCGCTTTGTGCGCGGCGAGCATCTCCTGCCAGCCGGCATCACGCGCGCTATCGACGGGTTGGTATTCCTGATAAGGCGTGTAGTTCCAGATCAGCTTGTGGGAAGCTGAGCGAGCGCAGCGGCTCAGGTCGAAGGTGCTGGCTTTGGTTTGCGCATTGAAGTTGGAATTGCCGTGTGGCAAGCGCGCCGCAAAGACATGTGTGCGCGGCTGATAACTTGCCGACCCACGCAGCAAGGGCAGGAAGCTGCGTCCGGACATGCCCTTGGTGGTAGGCAGCCCGGCAGCCTCAAGGAAGGTGGGCGTGATGTCTTCGCCGCTGAGAAGATTTGAACTCGCCGAGCCCGGCTTGATCATGCCCGGCCAGCGCGCCACCAGTGGAACGTTGAGACCCGGGTCATAGAGAGAACCCTTGCCATGCGGGAAGGCATGTCCGTTGTCACCCATGAATATTACGAGAGTGTTGTCAGCCAGGCCGCGCTTCTCAAGAGTCGCCAGCACCATGCCCAGTTCATCGTCGGCTCTGGTGATCTCATCGTAGTAGCGAGCCAGATCGTCTCTCATTCCAGGCAGATCGGGCAGGTGCGCGGGTAGTGGAATCTTGGCCGGGTCGTGTGGCTTGGGAATCGCATTGCGATCCCAGACGTGATGCGGATCGGAGAAATTGATCCAGAAGAAAAAGGGTTTGTCGCCCGCCTTATCGAGGAATTCGTTCATCACCTTGGGGGTCTCGTTCCGGCCTCCTCCAGTGTGGAGAAAGTCGATCCGCTTGGCCCACGTCTTCATATCGTGCTCTTCGTAGATTCGCCTGGTGAGTGGGGTGGGGTTGATGACGCCGTCGAGGTGAAAGTAACGGCGGCAGACGCCAGTGTAGTAATTCTTAGCACGCAAGAGTTCCGGCAAAGTCTGGATCTCGGGTGGCATGGGCGACGCAAAGCGCCCCATACGATTGGCTACCGGGCTTCTGCCGGTCATCAATGCCGAACGCGAAGGCACACACTGCGGGGCAGCGGTAAACATGCGCGTCAGCTTCATGCCATCGCGCGCCATCTTGTCGATCACCGGAGTCTGGATCACCGGGTTGCCAAAGCATCCCACATGGTCTGCCGTATGATCGTCGCTGAGGACAAGTACCAGGTTCGGCAATTTCTGTTGGGCCGATTGCAACATGGCAGGAGCGGCCAGACTCCCCAATACATCGCGACGTCTCATCAGGCGATTATATATTCATGAGCTCGCCCGGCCTCTTTGATGCCCCGCCGTCCCCGATCCGCACCCGATTGGTTGAGAAACTCCACAAACTTGCAGCTCAGGATATCCTGATTGGCACGTCTTCGTGGAAGTACGAGGGTTGGCTTGGCCAGGTTTTTACCGAAGATCGTTATGTGACGCGGGGCAAGTTCTCGCGCAAAAAGTTTGAAGAGAATTGCATTGCCGAATACGGTGAAGTCTTCCCGATTGTTTGCGGCGATTTCGCCTTCTATCAGTTTCCGACGCAAGCCTTCTGGCAAAAGCTTTTCACTACCGCCCCACCGAATCTGCGCTGGGCCTTCAAGGTGCCGGAAGAGATCACGGTGAAGCAATGGCCAGGGCATGCGCGCTACGGCGCACGTGCGGGCCGGGAGAACGAAAACTTTCTGAACGCCGATCTCTTTTGCCGTCTTTTTCTCGACGCCCTCGCTCCCTATAAAGATCGTGTGAGTGTGATGATCTTTGAGTTCGGCACGCTATCGAAGAAGACGATGCCCGGCCTCGATGCTTTCCTGACGCAAGTCAATAAATTCCTGAGCGAGTTGCCCGATGGCTGGCGCTACTCGATTGAAATCCGCAACCCGGAATATCTCGAAGCCGACTACTTCTCCTGCTTGCGCAGCTACAACGTCGCACACGTTCTGAATGCCTGGACACGCATGCCCGAACTCGACCTGCAACTCAAACTCGATGACGTCTTCACCGCCGACTTCACCGTTGTGCGTGCGCTGCTGAAGTACGGCCGGCCCTATGAATCGGCCGTCAAAGCTTTCGAGCCCTATAAGTCTGTGCAGGAAGAAAATCCCGCGGCACGCGATGCGCTGAAGGCCATCATCGCCCGAGCCCAGCGCATCAAACAGCCCGCCTTTGTTTTCGTCAACAATCGCTTGGAAGGCAATGCGCCCGGCACGATCGACGCCGTCACTGACTTTGCAGTATTGTAGTGCGAATCTCGCCTTTGCCCCAAACGGTTTGCCTGCCGACGCCTGTCCAGAAGCCCGCTTCGAGGTAAGGAAGAAACTCACTCAGGTCTCCTTCGTAAATAGCTTCGCCGATGAAGCCACCGATGGGGTGAGACTCTCCACTGGCTCGGCTGGTGCGGTTGCGATCTACCTGTTTGAGAGATTGCTCGACCAGGCTGACATGCCGAGCCCTCTCTCCCATCCCGCGAAAATCGATATCGAGTGGGCCTTCTCCATACAAGGCCCTCAGGCTGCTGATTCGATCGCGCAGCCTGGCGAAGAGAGCCCCAAAATCAGCACCGTCGCAGCCTTTCAATTCCGTGGGAGTCAGAAACTCAACCATCACTCGTCTGACGCTTTCTTCCCGGGGATTGAGGCTAAGAGTGATGCGCTCTGCTTCTACCCAGGCATGGTCAAAAAGGTGCACCGAGAAGGGGACTTCATCTCCGGCCCGAAAGCTGCGGCCATCCAGATTGCGAGTTCGCAAGACATAGGGCCTGGGCGGATCTTTAAGCCCACTGGGAAGGGCACTGGGCGGCGCAAAGAGGTGTTGGTACAGCTCAGGCCTCTCCTCAAACAGCTCTCGCCCAAACTGCCCGCGGATCAGATTCGCTGCACCATAGGTACCAAAAGAAATCGGGCTCTTCGCTACCAGCCGAAGCTGGGCAACGAAGAGCTCGAATTTAGAAAATGAACTTGGCGCCAAGTTGGATTTTACGCGAACCGCTGATCACGGTGTCGCGAATTCGTCCAAACGTGGTGGAGGCGACGTTGGCAGTGGGGAAGCCGAAGGTAGGCGTATTGGTGAGGTTCGTCATATCGGCACGGATCTCCATCTTGAAGCGCTCGGTAATTGCGACACGCTTGAGGAACGAAGAATCCATGTTGAACGAACCAGGGCCATAGAAGCGGTTGCGGCCTGAGCTACCGTTTGATCCGGCTGCCGGATTGGTGAATGCAGCAACTTCCTCAGGCGAGAAATACCACTTCAATCCGTCAGCGCGCTGCGTTACCGTGCCAGCTCCGTCACACTTGTTGCAATCGGCTGTGGCTCCAATCACGTTGCTAAAGGAGTTGAAACCCGAATACACCGTGAACGGGCGTCCGCTGCTGAGAGTCATCAATCCAGCCAACTGCCATTCACCCACGATGCTGTTCAGAACTCGGCCAGCATTGCCAGCAAAGCGACGGCCTTTGCCGAAAGGCAGCTCGTAAATCCAGTAGCTCTGGATCGTGTGACGGCGATCAAAATCGCTAGGAGCATAATTGCCACGGCGATTGTTGATGTCAAAGGGAGTGGACGAGCCGCTCTGCGTTACGCCACCGCCGACGACAGTGAAGGCGGGGTCGAAGCTGCGAGTGTCGAGTGACTTCGCCCAGGTGTAGCTGAACTGCGCTGTCAGGCCGCCAGACATGCGCCGGTCTACCTGCATCTGCAGGCCGTGATAAGTGGAGAAGTCGTTCGAGTCAATGACGTTCACGCCGTTGGCAAACTGAGGGTAGGGGATAAAGAAGTTCGCCCCGAGGCCCGCCGATTGAGCGATCGGAACTCCTCCCACCAGCCGGCGCGAGAGATCTTGCGCGATGATCGCCACAGAGTTGCCACGGATGTCGGCCGCGTACTGCGAGCGCATGAAAGCGCTACCTGTCTGCGTCGCAGAGCGCCTGGGGTCGTTAGCGAAAATCTGATTGATCAAGGGGCTCTCGCCGCCTGCTGCCGCTACGTTGTAGGCATTGAGAAAGCCGTTGCGGGTGATGTCCACCTGGTTGGCATTGTAGGCACCAAAGAGATTGTGTGCACGGCGGCCGATGTAGTTCACCTCAACAACGGTGTTGCGAGCCACCTGTTGCTGCACGCCGAAACTCCACATATGCGTCGTTGGTGTTTCGAAATTCGGATCTACAACTGTGATGTTTTGAGCGCCGTATGCGGCAGGCTGAGAGAGCGACAACGGATTCACGTTGGGCGCTGCAATGTTCTGCAGATTTCGCAGACGGCCACCGGCCTGACCGAAGGCTTCCGTTCGCAGACCCTGCACCTGTCCCGGAAGATTCTGGAAGACACTGGAACTCAGCACGAAAGTATTGAGACGGTCATAGGCGATGCGGTAGTTCGCGCGGATCGCGGTCTTGCCTTTGCCGAAAGGATCGTAGGCGATGCCGACGCTGGGTGCCCAGTTGTTGCGGTCGCTGCGGTAAAGTTTGCCGATCTCCCACTTCGCCACGCTGGTGGGTGGAGCGCCGAGAACGAGGTTCTGGTCGGGGCGGCGGATGCGGCCACTTGGGTCAGATCCCGGAGTGGGCTTCAACTCCAGACGCAACCCGAGATCCACAGTCAGGCGGCGCGACAGCTTCCAGGTGTCCTGCATGAAGAAGTCGTATTCGTTGAAGAGTGCCTTGTAATCATAGGGCGCAGCCAGGAAGCGATCCCCGGCAGGCGACGATGAGAAGCCTCTTCCGATTGAACCAATCCGTCCGAGCAGGTAGTTGATGCTCGATTCAAGGTTGGGCCGGTCATTGGCCTGCTGGATGTCAGACGGTAAACCGAATGCGGTTGGATTGATGGAGTTGATCGTGCGTGAGAAATTCGCGCTGGCCGTGATGTTCTCACCGCCAATCGATCCACGTACGTCGTTGTGTGTGGCAAGGCGAATATTCAAGCCGAACTTCAAAGAATGAGCGCCGGCAAAGTAGGAGACGTTATCGACAAACTGCCAGGTGTTCAGCTTGCGGGCGTTGCCGACGGAGAAATCCTGAGGGATCGTCACGGGGGCGCCAGCCAGGTTGATTTCTTCGACCTTTTGCAGCGGATTGGCAAAGTCGAAGCCAAAGTAATTACGCCCGAAGACCATTTCGTTGGTGATCCGTGAGGTTGGGTTTGTACGCCAGTTGAAGGCATAGTTCTGCGGGTCGCGGCCTGTGTTTACGGGGCACTCGCCACCCGGGAAGAAGGGCTGCCCGCCATTGCCACGGTCGCACAAGGTGTTCTGGTAGCCCCAGGAAATACGGGCAAAGACGGTGTTCTTGTCGTTCAGAATGTAATCGAACTTCAGCACGTTGTCCTGCTGACGTTCAAACTGAAGCGCAGTGAATGTGTAGAAGGCCGTGTTCAATCCATCACCACCGAAGAAATTGTTCGGTAGCGGCGTCGGGTCTACCAGGCTCTTGACCCGCGGGTCTGCCCCAAGGCGATCCGGGTCACTGGTGAGTATGTTGTAAGTTCCGATATTCAAACCAGCAACTACATTGCCGCTCGCGTCTACGGATGCCCCAGGAACACCTACGGGCTGGTTGCGGCCACCACGGACATAGCGATAGATACCTTGCCGGGCCTGCTGGGTGTAAACCGTGCGATTGACCAAAGCGCTTTCACGAGCCGCCAGGCGTTGGATATTGCCAAAGAAGAAGAGCTTGTTCTTCTTGATCGGGCCGCCAAAGGAACCGCCATAAATGTTCTGAACAAACTGACGCTTGCCGAGGGAGTTGATGTTGTTCTCCCACTCGTTGGCGTTGAAGCGAGGGGAACGGTAGAAGTAGAATCCAGTACCATGAAATTCATTCGTGCCGCTCTTTGTCACCATCGAAACCTGCGCGCCCGAGTTACGGCCGAACTCGGCAGTAGCATTCGAGGTCAAGACCTTGAATTCGGCGAGCCCGTCTGGGTTGGTTCGAACCGGCGCAAAATTGCTGCCCCCCGCCGAAGTCTCGTTGGCATCGATACCGTCTACGGTGTAATTCCAGGCGCGATCGCGTGCTCCATTGACGTGAATCCCACCACCTGTGTTTGCTCCATTGACAACGCCTGGCTGCCGCAGTACCAGATCGAGCGGGTTTCGACCACGCGTGCCAACGATCGGTAATTCCTGAATCACTTTTTCGGTAAAGACATTGCCGATATTGCCTGAGCTGGACGTCTGAACTTGTTCGTAAGCTCCTGACACCTCGACGCTCTCGGCAAGTGTTCCTACTTCAAGTTTGATATTGACAGTGGTAGGTTGGCCGATGTTGACCACATTCCCCTTGGCGAGAAACTTCTTGAAACCGCTGGCTTCGACTGCGGCAGAATAGCTACCTACCTGGAGTGCTTCAAAAAAGAAGGCCCCATTTTCACCGGTGGTCGTGTTGAACGATTGGGAAGTCCCTTCATTGGTTAGCTTCACGGCAACGCCAGGTACGGCGGCACCCGAGGCATCCGTTACTGTACCGATAAGCCGTGATGTAGTGCCTTGACCGAAGAGGACAAAACTGGAGAGTGCGAGGGCAAGCATGGCCCGGAAACAACTTTGCATATTTCGTTATTTTAACGAATTTGCAATGTGCTTAGCTAGCTTAAACTATCAGCCAGACTGAAGATCGGTAAGTAGAGGGCAATCAGAACAAACGCGACGAAGGTACCCATAAAGATCATGATTACGGGTTCTATGAGGCTCAGCACCGCAGCCAGCTTATTTTGGACATCTTCTTCATAGAACTCCGCCACACTGCCCAGCATGGTCGGAAGTGCTCCGGTAGACTCGCCCACTTCCATCATGTCTACTGCCAGGTCCGGGAAGATTCCAGTCTGTTTGAGTGAAGTAGAAAGTGGCTGACCTTCTCTCACAAGCTGACTGGCGGTAGCAAGTGCTTTGCGAATCAAGACACTGGATACGGATTCGCCCGCCGTATGAATTGCCTGCAATAGCGGGATGCCACCCACCAGCAAGGTGCTCAGCACACGCGCGAGCTGCGCCACCTGGAACTTGGTCCAGATCTCGCCAAACATCGGGAAACCCATTTTGAGCTGATCGAGTTTCTCCTGAGCCGCCGCTGTTTTAGACCAGAAGTAAATACCTGTGCCAGCGGCGACGATCGCGAGAGAACCTATCAATAGATACGAGCTGGCAGACGTACTGATTGCCACCAGAATTTTAGTAGGTGTTGGCAACTCTGCATTGAGAGTGCTGTAGAGCTCAGAAAACTTCGGCACCACAAAAGTGATCAGGAACACGATCAACGCGAGAACCAGCGAGAAGAGCAGGGCAGGGTAGATCAGCGATGTCAGCAGCTTCTTCTTTACGCTCAGCGCCAGCTTCTGATAGTTGATGTAGCGCTCCATCACTTCAGCCAAACTGCCGGCTCGTTCGCCGGCCATGATCGTGGTGATGTACATCGGCGGAAAGAGGTTCTGACTCTGAAAGGCTGTCGACAGCAGCGTACCGGTTCTCACTTCGTCACGCACGGCCGTCATCGGGCCGCGCAATTTATCGTCAGTCAACCGTTCTGCCAGCAAGTCCAGGGCTTTCAAAATCGGCAGGCCCGCCTTGATCAGTGTGACGAACTGCTGATTCAGGATCAGGAATTTCTCCATGTCCACTTTGCGTCCGCGCGGGCCGCTGCCGGCCGCACCTTTTGCCGACACGGAGTAAACCAGAAAACCATCGCGCGAATAGCGCTCGCGCAATTCGGCTTCATTGCGCGCCACTGCCGATACCTGGTGTACCTGCCCGCGCGCATCCGCGTACTTTAAGACGAATTCAGCCATCGCTATTGAGTATGACGAGTGGAGGTGGAATAGCGTGCAGAGGGATCTCTTTACGCCATGGCTGCCTGCTGCAAAACCTTCGCTGCATTTTGCACCATAGCCAGGTTGAGTATGATGGGCTGGTCGTCGCCGCAGGGGCAAACTCGATGATCCGCCTCGGCTTTAAACCCAGTGGCGACCCTGAGCACCGGCGTCCGCAAGCCAAACCAACTGGTCAGCACAAGCCCGCCGTCAATTTCTTCAAGTTCTGCCCGGTTCCCCCGAAAATGCATCCCTTGATGCACGCCACATTCCGAAGCCAGCAATTCCCCGTCCAGGCCCAACCACTGCTCAAAAATGGGCACTCCAAGGCATCGCCACAGCATGTCGCGTTCTCCGGCATAGAGCAGCCCTTCTTCGAGGCCTTGAAGCACAACCACGGCCTCACACAAATTGGGAAGTGCCAGTGCGCGTGCCTCCACCAGGGCACAAATCCGTCTTATGGCAGAAGGGGTAGCGGCAAGCATCCGGGTTGGGCTCAGATGCAGTTTATAAATCGCATTTTCCTCAATTGCTGTGCTGCCCTTGGGCAGGCGCAACTTCTTTCCCACAACAACACAGGCGCTGCTGGCAAAAGGAAGGCGAAGCATTCCACGGGCCTTGTCGGCTTTCGGGTTGAGAAAATGGCTCTTATGGTCGAGCACCTGCCGAACCGGCATTACTGGAATGTCTTTCAGGCTTTGTGCTGCCAGCAGCGATTCCGCTCTTTCGCGCTGGGTGAAATAGGGAGTTGCCAGCGCAGCGTTTACCAAACGCCGGAACTTCTCCTCCGGACTCAGCTCCACAGCAGGGCTAACAGTTTCGATCCGGCGAATCCACCAGGGATTCCCCCGAACGCGCAAAACCACATTCATTCACAGGACTAGTGCTGCCAGTACTCCGAAATTCTCAGGAAACTATCGAAATCTAGGCGAACTGAGCACCGTCGCCGGCAAAGCTCTGCGGTCGCGTTAGCCCCGTTGCAAGCGCCAGTTGCGTCAGCCCGGCAACATTATTCACATTCAGTTTCTTCATCATCGCCTTGCGATAAGACCGGATCGTTTGAACACTCAGGTCGAGCATAACTGCGATTTCTTTGCTCGTCTTGCCTTCGGCTACCAGGCGCAGCACCTGCACCTCACGAGGGGAAAGGTCGGCCAGCGGCAAAGCCTGAGTGCTTTCATCCACCGTCCCTTTTTGAATCCGCTCCAGCAATCGATCCGAAACCTTGGGGCTCAAATAAGTTCCGCCCTGTGCCACCATCCGTAACGCCTGGATCAAATCCCCGTCCGATGCCCGCTTCAACACAAAACCTCGTGCCCCTGCCTTTACCGCACTGATCACCGAGTGTTCATCGTCATACATCGACAACACCATCACTTTGGTTTCCGGGTTATGGCGAAGCATCTCAATGGTCGCCTCAACCCCGCTCATCCCCTGCAGGTTGATGTCCATCATCACCACATCCGGCTTCAACTTGCGCACCATCTGCACTGCATCTACGCCAGAATCCGTCTCACCCACCACTTCAAGATCCACCGCAGGCTTCAGGATCGCTTTGATCCCGTCCCGCATGATCTTGTGGTCGTCAACGATGAGAACCCGAATTTGCATAGTAGATCCTGATTGTAGTCGCTTGTGCACCGCTTTGGAGCAAAACTCCTCCAGCTATGGCAAGCGCCTTCACGTATTCTGAGATTTCCCCTACCCCGTCGAGCCTGAGACCTTCCGCATTCACCACCGCCCTGGAAGGTTCGAGCGCTTCTGGGCGCAACATCACCTTCAACTCGAAAGCTTTTCTTCATTCTTGCCAGTTGAGACAAGCCCGCGAGCAAGCCACGCTTGGCAACAACGGCACCGCCAAGGCTCGCCTGCGCCTCACGAAATCGCTCCAGCAGATCATCGAGCGTCGAGTTGAGCGTCTCAAGCTCGTCAGGGGCAACCCCGTCGAGCGCGGAAAGCTGCAGGGCAATGGAAGTCAACACCTGCCCCGCATCATCATGGAGCAATTGCGCAAAGCGCTGCGTCAGCTCTTCATGCCGACGCAGCAACTCCGCGAATGCTTCCTGCTCGCGCATCTACTTTTTGCGCGCGAGAACCTTGTGCACAGCCGTCACGATATCCTTCGCGAGCAAGCCGTACTTTTCCACCACTGCCTCAGGCGTACCGCTTTCGGCATAGGTGTTGTCCACACCGACAAACTCCATCACACATGGCGTTGTCTCTGTTGTTACCTGAGCAACGCGGGAACCGATACCGGTATCCTTCAGATGCTCTTCGGCTACAACGATGGCGCGGCATTCGATCGAGGCGCGCTCGATCGCGGCACGGTCAATCGGCTTGATGCTGTAGAGGTCGATTACGCGGGCGGAAATTCCTGCGGCATCGAGGATCTCTGCGGCACGCAGGGCTTCTGCTACCAGCAAGCCGTTAGCGAAGATCGCAACGTCCGTACCCGGCAACAGTTCCGTACTGCCACCGATGCGGAACTCGGCACCAGGCTCGTACACGTGTGCTGCCTTCGAACGTCCAGCGCGAACAAATACCGGGCCCACATGTTCTGCGGTCATGTGGATTGCGGCAGTCATCGACACGTCGTCGCAAGGAGCAAGTACTGTAAAGCCAGGCAGGTTGCAGGCCAGGCTCAAGTCTTCAATCGACATCTGCGACGGGCCGTCTTCGCCGATCGAGATGCCGCTGTGGGTACCAACTACTTTCAGATTCACGTTCGGATAAGCGGCCGTCACGCGCAACTGTTCAAAACCCTTGTTGATCACAAATGCCGAGAAGCTCGACACAAAGGGGATCTTGCCGGCAGCGGCCAGGCCAGAACCGACAGCAACCATGTTGCTCTCTGCGATTCCGCACTGGATAAAGCGCTCAGGAAATTCCTTGGCAAAGAAGTGCGTGTTAGTCGACTTCGACAAGTCCGCATCGCAAACCACTACATCTGGATTCTTTCTGGCTACGTCAGCCAGTGCCTTGCCAAACGATTCACGTGTGGCCGGACCCATCTTCAATTCGTATTTCTTAGACAAAGCCATTAGGCAAGCTCCTTCAGTGCGAGTGCAAGTTCATCTTTCGAAGGTGCTGATCCATGCCACTTCGGATTGTTCTCCATGAACGAAACGCCCTTGCCCTTGATCGTGTTCGCAAGAATCACGGTCGGCTTGCCCTTTACGGTTTCTGCTTCATGGAATGCCTTTTGTACGGCTTCAATGTCATGGCCGTCGATGTTAATCACGTGCCAGCCAAAGCTCGCCCACTTGTCAACCAGCGGATCGAGGGGCATGATGTCTTTCACAAAGCCATCGAGCTGGATCTTGTTCCAGTCCACGATCGCAACGACATTATCGAGCTTGTGGAATGCGCCAAACATGGCCGCTTCCCAGATCTGGCCTTCCTGGATCTCTCCATCGCCCAACACTACAAAGGTGCGGGAAGGGCTGCCGTTGAAGCGTGCCGCCAGCGCCATGCCAAGCGCAACACTGAGGCCTTCACCGAGCGATCCGGTTGAAGCTTCCAGCGCCGGAATGAATCGAACGTCCGGATGCCCCTGGTAAATCGATCCCAGTTGGCGGAAAGTGTTCAGCTTGTCCACCGGCGTGTAACCGCATTCGGCCATCACCGAATAGAGCACAGGGCAGGCATGCCCTTTGCCCAGGATGAAGCGGTCACGGTCGGCCCACTTCGGGTTTGCCGGGTCATGCTTCATGATGTCGAAGAAAAGCGTGACTACTAGTTCTGTCGCGGAAAGGCTCCCGCCGGGATGTCCGCTCTTGGCAGCCGTGATCATCTCGAGAATGTGTCTGCGCACAGTCTTCGAGATAGCCGCCAGCTCAGCGGGATTGCTCGTTTTTGTCATGTACTTCTTTTGATTTTAGCGAAGGCTGGCCATAAATAGGGTGCAGTCGTCGAAGAGCGACACTCCGGAGTGCTTTTGAATCTCTGCTTCGATCTCCGGCAGCGCCTCCTGAGGTGCCAAATGTGCCGTATTCTGGAACAATTCGAGCAATCGGTCTTCGCCGAATTCCTCGCCGCTGGAGCTCTGCGCCTCTACCGCTCCATCGGAATAAACCAGCAATCGATCTCCCTCGTCCAGCTTCACTCTCCCCGTCTCAGCCGACCAAAACGGAAATGCGCCCAGCACGAGAGCGCTCGCTTCCAGCATCTTTATGTCGCCATTGCGCTTGCGCAGCAAGGCTGGCGGATGCCCGCAATTGATGTAGCTCAACTCTTGTGAGGCCTCATCAAGGTCGGCATAAAACGCAGTTGCAAAACTTTCGGGCGAGGTAGATTCATGAAACTGCGCATTCACTGCTCGCAGCACTGGCTCCGGTGCGGCTGCATCGCGGTACGCATGGCTGCGAAAGAGCGCCTGCAGGTTTGCCATCAGCATCGCTGCCGGCACACCCTTGCCACTCACATCCGCCACGACAAAACCAAAGTGCCCGGGGCGTTTTTCAAAGAAATCGTAGTAATCCCCCGATACCTCACGCGCCGGCAAAAAGCGGCAGGCATATCGCAAAGCGCTATCGCCACTTTTGTTCTGCGGCAACAAACTCTGTTGTACCCGTCTGGCTCCAGCCATCTCGCGATCCTCTACCTGCACCGCAGCCGTCCATTTGGCCACAATTTGCAGAAGTCGGTCGTTATTCCAGGGCTTCTCGACAAAGTCGCTCGCACCGCGCTGCATTGCCTGCACGGCCAGACTCACGTCACCCCAGGCCGTCATCGCGATCAATGCAGCTGGTACCCGCTGCTCACGCAGTGCCGCAATCAGATCCAGGCCTTCCGCTCCGCTGGTGGTGTCCCGTGTGTAATTCATGTCCAGAAGGATGACACTTGCCTGTTTTTGCACGGCAACTTCCATCAAAGCCGACGGCCCATCAAAGCATTCCACGATGTAGCCGTTTGATTTAAGCAGCAGTCGCAGTGCCTCGCGAACCTCCATTTGGTCGTCGCAGACGAAAATTCTTAGCTGATTTTGCCCTAGGCTCATTCGCAGTCTTTCACTCTTCTTTGATACGTATGCAACTGGTCTGCCGTACCAGAATTCTTTTGTTTCCAGTAGATCGGCTCGATACTCAGGTCTGGATTGTCCATTACTGGGACGAAGCACCCCAGCATCGGACAGTGTTTTACCAACCCAAAATCTAAGGCCCTTTGATTAAGGATAGTCCTCTGGGGAATCACTAAGGCATCGCCCTAATTGTTTCTTATTCCTTTTTGCTCCACAGTCAGACCATGCAGAAACGAAGTCTTATTCTCATCCTGGCCTTGACGGCAGTACTCCCGTCCAGTGCCGCTACCTTTACAGCTGGCACCTGGTACAACATCCTCACATCTGCCGGTGCGGATGCCACTCCCGGAGTATCGGGAGGCTCTGGTGCCAACGCCTATCTCAGCCCCGGCGCACTGCCCTGGTCTTTCAGCCTTATTGGCGCCGGTACTCTCGATGTCGTCGATGCCGAGAATCCCGGTGACACCTATCGTGTCGAAAACGTTGGTGCTGGCAACTCCAGAACTGTCCTTGGCATCACCACGCAATCGATTGCCTTCAACCCGGCTGTCAGTTGCGGATTCGCGCCTCAAGATTGCTTTGACACCCCACTCCAGGCTGGAACACCTGTCTTCTCCAAACGAACCTTCAACCTCACCGCCAACACGGCCTACAGCTTGCAGTTCATCGCCATCGATAGCCCCAGCTTCAGCTCAAACGCCTTCTTCCGCATTAACGGCACAATCGATTCAGGTACACCTCCTCCTCCGCCTCCTCCTCCGCCACCACCACCTCCTCCGCCCACCGGCAATGAAGTCCCAGAGCCATCCACCTATGCGTTGACCGGCACAGCCTTTGCCGCTCTCGCCTGGCTCAAAGCACGCAAGCGCTAGTTCTCCTCCGTTCGGCGCTTTGGCAACAACGCGGCACCGCCAACCAGGCTGTGCCGCGTTACGCTTACTAGAGATGCAAATCCGGGTCCTTTTCTTCGGCTTACTCAAAGACTTCGCCGATCCCTCCACAGACCTCGTCGACATGCCGGAAGGCTCGACGATCGAATCCCTCTTCGCCTACTACGTCTCCCGATACCCAAAACTCGAAGGCCTGGCTGATTCCATCGCTCTGGCTCGCAACCAGCAATTCGCCCAGCCTGGCGAACTTCTCGAAGACGGCGACGAGATCGCCTTCCTGCCTCCTGTCAGCGGCGGCACCATTTAC
>JAPKYY010000666.1 GCA_026394095.1 Acidobacteriota bacterium
CCAACCACGACTTCATGAGCGAACTCCGCAAAGCCTGGGGCCAATCCATCGGCCTCCCCGCCAAAGAATGGATGATCGAATTTGGAGCCGTGTTCCTCCGCACCGAAAGCGAGCTCATCTTGAAGTCCAGAAGAGTCATCCCAACCCGCCTCCTCAATGCCGGTTTCGACTTCCAATTTCCAACTTGGCCCGAGGCCGCACAACACTTGGTCAAAGACGCTCGCTAGAATCACATCTATGCGATTGCTGGCTGCTCTCTACGTTCTACCCCTTCTATCCCAACAGGCCCCACCCCCACCCGACCCCTTCATCCGCGAGAACTACTCCAAGTACGATCACAAGATCCCGATGCGAGACGGCGTCAAACTCTTCGCCAGCGTCTACATGCCCAAAGACGCCCTCACCGACGGCAAGACCTACCCCATCCTCCTCCAACGCACGCCCTACAGCGTTGCCCCCTACGGAATCGACAAATTCCCACTCAACCTCGGCCCCTCCCCGCTCTTCTCCCGCGAGAAATTCATCTTTGTCTACCAGGACGTCCGTGGCCGCAACATGAGCGAAGGCGACTTCACCCTCACCCGTCCCTTCAAGCCCAACAAGCAAGGCCCCAAAGACATCGATGAATCAAGCGACGCCTACGACACCATCGAATGGCTCATCAAGAACCTCCCCGCGAACCCCGGCAAAGTCGGCATCTGGGGCATTTCACAGCCGGGCTTCTTCGCCAGCGCCGCCCTCATCGATAGCCACCCCGCGCTAGTCGCCGTCTCCCCGCAAGCCCCCGTCTCTGACTATTACCTGAACGACGACAGCTATCACAACGGCGCCTTCATGCTCGCCCACCGCTTCCGCTTCTACTCAAATTTCAAGCAGCGAACAGGAGACCCCGCTCCCCCTCCACCACCAGGCCCCGCCTTCGACTTCGGCACCCCAGACGGCTACGACTTCTACCTGAACCTCGGCTCTCTGGCAAACGCCGAAGAGAAATACTTCAAGCGCACACAACCCTTCTGGACCGAACACATGGACCACACCACCTACGACGAGTTCTGGAAGTCCCGCTCCATCTGGCGTCACTACAAAGCCACCAAGCCATCGGTGCTAACCGTAGGCGGTTGGTTCGACACAGAAGACCACATCGGCCCCCTGCGCACCTTCAAAGAAATCGAAAAAGCAGGCCCGCAAAACAAGAACATGCTGGTCATGGGTCCCTGGAATCACGGCGGCTTCGCCCGAGGCGATGGTGACCGTTTAGGCAACGTAACCTTCGGTTCCAAGACCGGCGTTTTCTACCGTGAAAAAATCGAGTTCCCCTTCTTCATGCACTTCCTCAAGTCCAAGGGAGACGGCAACATGGCCAAGGCCTGGATCTTTGAAACCGGCGTAAACCAATGGCGCAGATACGACACCTGGCCCCCACCCAAGTCCGCCAACAAGACCTTCCATCTAGCCCCCGAAGGCAAGCTAGCCATGCAAGCCCCCACAACGGCAACCAACGAAGAATACATCTCCGACCCAGCCAAGCCCGTCCCCTACATCAACACCGTAACGGTCGCAGTAAACAACACGTATATGACGGAAGACCAGCGCTTCGCCGCCGCCCGCCCGGACGTCCTGGTCTTCAAAACAGAACCCCTCGAACAGGACCTAACAATTATGGGCCCCATCGGCGTAGACCTCAAGGTATCGACCAGCGGCACCGACTCCGACTTCGTAGTAAAGCTAATCGACGTCTACCCTGGAGACTATCCAGAACCAGTCCCAGCAACCCCAGTCAAAATGGGAGGCTACCAACAACTCGTAAGAGGAGAACCCTTCCGAGGCAAGTACCGCCAGAGCATCGAAAAGCCAGTGGCATTCATCCCGAACCAGCCAGACCACATCAAGTTCGAGATGCCCGACGTAGCCCACACCTTCCGCCGTGGCCACCGCATCATGATCCAGGTCCAAAGCTCCTGGTTCCCGCTAACAGACCGAAACCCACAGAAATTCCTGGACATCCCCAAAGCCCGCAACTCCGACTTCGTCAAGGCCACCCAGCGAGTCTACCTGGGCGGCCCCGACGGCTCCAAAATAGAACTCCGCGTCCTCGACTAGAACTGCAGCACCACCCCTGCATT
>JAPKYY010000762.1 GCA_026394095.1 Acidobacteriota bacterium
ACATCCGGATGCTCGATAATTTCCTTACTTATGCCGACCCTGAACCGCACCGCAAGACATTCATCAAGCCCTTCATGCGGGAGCAGTCGGCAGAGTATTGTTCCACTTGTCACAAGGTGCACCTCGATCAACCGGTGAATGACTACCGGTGGTTGCGTGGCTTCAACGATTACGACAACTGGCAGGCCTCGGCTGTCTCGGGCCAGGGTGCCCGCAGCTTTTACTATCCACAGAAATCGAGTACGTGCAATGACTGTCACATGCCGATGGTGAAATCGAGCGACCCCGGCGCCAGAAATGGCATGGTGCGTTCACACCGCTTCGCAGCAGCAAACACTGCGGTGGCGCACGTCAACGGAGACAGGAAGCAGTTGCAGGAAACTGTGAGCTTTCTCAAGAGCGGCTTCGTCACTGTCGATCTATTTGCGATCACGCCGGTGGAACAATTTGAAGGGCAAGCCGCTATGCCTCGCAAGTCAGGCGATGGCCCGACGCTCAATTCAACGATGGCGGTTGGCGAAGAAGCTGAGACAGGTGGACAGTACTTTATTCGAGAGGTGTCGAAGGTTGCAGCGCCGATTGACACTGCGAAGGTGCAGGTGGAGCCTGGCGCAACCGTACGGCTCGATGCAGTGGTGAGAACCCGAAAGGTCGGGCACTTCTTCCCTGGCGGGACAGTAGATGCTTATGACTTGTGGCTCGAGGTACAGGGCAAAGATGCTGACGGCAAGATTTTCTTCTGGTCGGGTAAAGCTGAGAACGAAGGCAAAGGTGCGGTCGACAAGGGTGCCCACTTCTATCGCAGCTACATGCTGGATGGGGATGGCAATCACATCGACAAGCGCAATGCCTGGCAGGCACGCAGTGTGTTGTATGTACGGTTGATTCCGCCGGGAGCAGCCGACACAGTCCACTACCGGGTTCAGATCCCGAAGAATGCGAAGCCACCTTTCCGCTTTGAAGCTAAGCTCAATTACCGCAAGTTTGCCCAACATTACAACGAGTTTGCCTACGAGAAACGACCCGACGTCTCTGGGCCAATCAAGGATCAGCTTCCGGTGATTCCAATCGTGACAATGGCTGAAGCCATAGCAGAGGTAGGCGCAGGAGCAACCAACTGGAAGCCCTCCATCCAGAAGAAGGATCGCGAACGCTGGAATGATTGGGGCATTGGCCTCTTGCTTCAAGGCGACTTGAAGGGTGCAGAGTATGCATTTTCAAGAGTGACCGAAGCAGAGCCTGAATATGCCGATGGCTGGCTCAATGTCGCGCGAGCGCTGATACAAGAAGGCGAGACTGAGAAGGCCAAGGGATATCTGGCAAAGGCGATGGAGCGCAACCCGAAACTGGGCCGCATCCACTTCTTCAAGGCAATGGCGGAGAAGGCCGACGGCGATTATGATGCAGCTCTCGCTTCTTTGCACAAGGTAGAAGAGCAGTATCCGCGCGATCGCGTAATGCTGAATCAGATGGGCCGAATTTTGTTTTTGAAACGGGATTACGCCAATTCTGTAAAGTACCTGGAACGGGTGCTTGAAGTCGACACTGAAGATGTACAGGCTCATTACAACCTGATGCTGGCTTATCGCGGCCTTGGCGACACACAACGCGCTGCTTATGCTGAAAAGCTGTTTCGCCGTTTCAAGGCAGACGAATCGGCGCAGGCGATTACCGCCAAGCCGCGACTGTTAAGCCCCGAGGACAACAACGAGCGGCAGACGATCCATGATCATGAAAGTGGCAGGATTCGATGAAACTTTTGATGTTGTTTTGTGCACTTCCAATACTGGCTCAAACCTTCCGTGAAGCGAGTATTGAAGCGGGTATCAAGTTTACCCATAACTCGGGAAGAGCTGGCAAAAAGTGGATGCCGGAGACGATGGGCAGCGGGGTTGTTTTCTTTGATGCCGACGGCGATGGCTGGCCAGACTTGCTGCTGCTCAATTCGAGAGACTGGACCCCACGCTGGCGCAAAAACCTGAGTGCTCTTTATCGCAATAACAAGAACGGCACATTCACTAACGTGACTCCCGGTAGTGGGCTCGACTTTGAGACCTACGCTTTGGGTGGCGCCGCAGCCGACTACGACAATGACGGGAGGGAGGATCTTTACATCACGTCTCTCGATGGCGACAAGCTTTTGCACAACGAGGGCAATTTCAAGTTTCGAGACGTGAC
The DNA here is from genome assembly GCA_026394095.1 of Acidobacteriota bacterium. GTDB lineage: Bacteria > Acidobacteriota > Terriglobia > Bryobacterales > Bryobacteraceae > Bryobacter. The sequence goes on from JAPKYY010000762.1 coordinate 2,179, forward strand.
AGCGACGGCTGGCATCACAAATAAAGCATTCGGTTCGAGCGTGGCATGGCTTGATTACGACCGCGACGGCAAGGCCGATGTATTTGTCGGCAACTACGTACAGTGGAATTCAAAAGGGGATCTCTATTGTTCGCTCGATGGCTCGACCAAGAGTTATTGCACGCCTGAATCCTACAAGGGGCAGAGCGTGAAGCTTTATCACAACCTAGGTGGCGGCAAGTTCGAAGACGCGACACAAAAGGCTGGAGTGGGTGACGCAACTTCGAAAACACTGGGAGTCGCGATATTCGATTTCAATTCAGACGGCTGGCCGGACATCTTCAGCGCCAACGACACACAACCCAACAAGCTTTATCGAAACAACCGGAACGGCACCTTCACAGAAGAAGCGGTATCAGCTGGAATCGCATT
>JAPKYY010000550.1 GCA_026394095.1 Acidobacteriota bacterium
TTCGTCCTGAGTGCTTTGGCGCATTTACAGTAGGTGAACCATGAAAGCAGGAGACGTTGGTGGCATATCCGTTGGAGTGCAGGCGGTGGATGCTGTTGTAGCAGGTCCTGAAGCCCGGCTGCAGGCTTCAGACAAGCGGGCGGTGCTGGCAGCTGTGAAAGAACTTGATTTGCCGGAACTCACTGAACCCAATAGGGGGCTGAATATTTCTTACGATCGAGAAACCAGGCAGAATATTGTTCAGATTGTCGATCGGGATAGCGGCGAGGTGGTTAAACAAATTCCCGGCAAAGATGTTGTTGAGCGGGCGCGGTATTACCGCCAGTTGTCCGGCCTTTAAGCTTGTTCCGATTTCGCTCTAGATTCCACTCCCTTGCCCGATAAGGATTTCAGAAGCAATGACGACATACGTTTCGCCCCAAGGTTATTTAGAATCAGAGCAAAACTACCAGCAGCAAAGGGTAGAACAGGCAAGTCCACTCGAGCTCACCTGCATCCTCTATGAGGGCGCGATTCAGGCTGTTGAGCAGGCGCAGATATTCCTGAAGCGTGGCGATATTCTAGCTCGCGGAAGGGCTGTGGCTCGTGCCCAAGGCATCCTGGTCGAACTGACAGAGAGCCTGGACCGCAAGCAGGGCGGCGACTTTGCCGCACGCCTGGGCTTACTCTACGACTACATGCTTGCCAAGCTCACCGAGGCGCATGCCCAGCAATTGGTTGAGCCGCTGGTCGAGGTCCGCCAGCTTCTAGTTGATTTACATTCGGCTTGGCGCGAGATTGCTCCCGCTCCGGGTGCGGTTTCGAACGCGGAGCCAAGCTCCGGCTTCGATCTAGCGGGTTAACGATTTCGACAGGGTCTTGGCAATTCCGAATGCACCCTGCTTTGCCATCGCTTTAGCGATATTTTGCTCGGCAAAATCCATAATCCCGTCTCCGCCTGGGCTCGATTCTCCACCGAGCCAACTCTTGCCGTTCTCTTCTCTTGCCGTCCGCAGTAGTGTCGCGGCAAACATTGCCTCGAAGTCTTCGAGCGCTGCCGTCAACTCTTTGGAAGCCCCTGGCTTGGTTGAGGCTCCTTTCTCCATCGCAAGTGGAGCAAATGCGCCAGACTCAATCTTCATAAAATCTCAATTTCCGCCTCAAGCGCACCAGCCGTTTTGAGGGCTTGCAGGATTGCGATTACATCGCGGGCCGTAGACCCGATTTGCTTCAGGGCCTGTACTAATTCATCGACTGTCGCGCCTGCCCCAAGCGAGATCGACTTCGCCTTGTCTTCTTTCACCCCCACGCCAACTTGAGGTGTCACAACTGTCTTGCCGCCGCTCAATGGCTCCGGTTGTGAAGTGATGAAGGAAGTAGAGATATCGATCGAGAGCGGCCCGTGCAGGATTGAAATCGGCCGCAGGTTGACTTCTTTGCCGATTAGAATTGTCCCCGTGCGCTCGTTGATCACCACCTTTGAGAGGCGCTCGACGGGAACGGCAAGTTCTTCGATCTGCGAGTAGAACTCCACCTCTTTTCCCAAAAACTCTTCAGGCGTTTGCACGGTGATCAGCCCCGGATTTGGGGCTGTTGC